>JAGWXN010000224.1 GCA_018969885.1 Betaproteobacteria bacterium
ATGACGTCTTGTGCAAGCGCGGGCAGGGCAAGGCCCAGTGCGAGCGCAGCGAGGCTGGTACGCAAGGCAGACATGGAACTCCTCCGTTGATGTTGTTTGGCCGCGAGTGTAGCGCAGCCCTCAGAGATTGCGCTCGCCGCTCCAGGGTTGGCCGATGACGCTTGCGCTGAGGCCGCCATCGATGATGAGTTCGGTGGCCGTGATGTAACGCGCCTCATCGCTCGCAATAAAGGCAACCGCATGGGCCACATCCCAGGCGTCGCCCATCCGCCCCATGGGGACGATGCGATGTCGGTCGGCGAGCGCCTGATGAAAGTCTTCACCGAATCTTTGCTTCAGCCGTTGGGTGATCCGTGGGGTGGCCATGAGACCGGGGCGCACCGCAACGACCCGGATGCCATCAGGGGCAACCTGCACCGCGAGATTTCTCGTGAAGGCGTCCACCGCGCCCTTCGAACTGGAGTAGGCAATGCTCGGATACAGAAAACTGATGGCGGCGAGCGACGAGTTGTTGATGATGACGCCTGAGCGCTGGCTTCGCATGATGGGCAGCACATGCTTGCAAGCAAGCATCACCGACTTGACATTGGCGTTCATCAGCCGATCCCAGGTGTCTTCGCTGATTTCCTCGGGTCCACCAAGCACCTGCAAGCCTACGTTGTTAAACAAGATGTCGATTCGACCGAAGCGAGCCAGGGTGGCATCGACCGCGTCTTTCAGTGAAGCACTTTGCGTGACATCAGCAATGAGCGGCATGCATTCAGCACCGGCTTCGGCGACCGCGCTGAGTGTCGGTTGAAGGTTGTCATGGTTTGAGTCGAGCGCTGCGATCTGCGCGCCCTCTCGAGCGAGCGCAACACTCACTGCCATGCCGTTACTCACGCCTGGCGCAGACGAGCCCGCCCCTGCAATCAGCGCAACCTTGCCTTTGAACCGCATTGGCTATCCTTTGGGTGCTGCGTGTCAGGAAGCGGTTGCACCGGTGATTTTCACTGCTTCGGCCCAGATTCGCCGCTCGCGCACCAGCATCTTTTCCGCGGCCTCAACGCTGATCTGCTCGGCGCTGCCGTGCTGCTTGGCCATCTCTGCGCCATAGGCACCGGTGGCGGTGGCAGCCGCGAGAGCCTGACGAAGTGACGCGAGCACCGGGCCTGGGGTGGCTGAATGGGCGACCGCTGCAAACCATACCGGTACATCTAAGTCTGCAAAACCCGACTCGATCAGGGTTGGGACGTTGGGAAGCGCCGGTGAGCGCTTGGCTGTGCTGACCGCCAGCGCGCGGGTTTTGTCACTCTGCAAAATGGGAATGGCTGCTGAAGCGCCGATCTGGCTGAAGCCGATGCGCCCGGCGAGCAGATCGGTTCGCTGGGGCGCCGCGCCCTGATAAGGGACGTGAATGAACTTGAGACCTGCCATTTGCGCCATGACTTCGGTCTTGAGGTGCGCAAGCGAGCCGACACCGTTTGAACCGTAAGCGATCTTTCCTGGCTGGGCGCGCGCAAGATCGATGAACCCCTTCATATCGGTCACCGGCACTGCGTCGGTGTTGATGACCAGGACGTTGGGTTGGCTTCCCATCATGCCGATCCAGGCGAAATCGCGTTCGGGGTCGTAGGAGAGTTTGCCGAAAAGGGGCTTGTTGATCGCGAGAATTGCCTGACCAGCGACCAGCAAGGTGTGGCCATCGGGGGCCGAGGAGGCGACATGCGCCGCAGCGATGTTGCCGCCCGCGCCGGGCTTGTTTTCAACGACCCACTGATGCCCGGTCTGGGTGGCGAGCGCATTGGCGAGCGCGCGCGTCATCATGTCCGCAGGGCCGCCCGCAGCGAAGGGGACGACCATTCGGATGGGCCGGGACGGAAAACCAGATTGGGCCCGAACGGACCCGGCGAGTGCAGCCACTGAGGCCGCAAGCGATGCGCCCAGCAGGCTACGTCGGCGGTTGGGATAGGAGGGCCGGGACACCAGGGTCATAAATACTCCGGTTGGTTTCTTTCACTCAACGCCGTTGACGGTGTCAATGGTTTTGTATTCCGCGGGAGAAGTGATTTCGAGTAGCTCGACGTCAGGCGACCAATCGATCACGCTATGCGACAGCCCAGGGGGGATGACATGGCAGTCGCCCGCCTTGAGGGTATGTTCGCCATGACCGACGTAGCCGAAGCGTACCCACCCGTTCAAGACATAGACGAACAGGACATCGAGTTCGGTGTGCTTGTGCTCGCCGATTGGCGGCTTGGCCCCAGGGGCTGCGCGAATGACATGCGCGTCGTACGCACCGCCTGTTGCCTTGTCGACGCCTAGTTGGCGGTAAAGGAACATGGGCCGTGGCGCGCCATTGTTTGCGTGGAGCGGCGCAAATTGGGTGTCCTCCAGATGAGTGATCATCAGGCTCTGTTTGAAGGTGGTGTCCTGCATGGCGCGGCTCCTGCGGGTTACTTGGATGGATACCAGGCGGCGCTGCGCTTGGCATGAAACGATGCTAGCCCCTCGCATGCCTCATCGGATTGGCGCTTGCTGGCGTGCTGATCGACCAGGCGATGAAAGTCGCGCTCGGAGAGATCCGACCACGCGTACTCGAGCGCGACCTGTTTGGTGAGAGCATTGGCATGCAGCGCGTTCTGAAGCAGTGCGTCCACCACGCGCTCACCGGCCGCTTCAAGCTCGGCAAGCGGCACGACCTGATGCAGGAGTCCGATGCGAAGCGCCTCTGCCGCATCAAATCGCTCGCCAGTGAGGGCATAGCGGCGAACCTGCCGGACGCTGATAGCGTCGTTTAATTGCGGGATGATGATGCCCGCCATCATGCCCCATCGGGTTTCTGCGATTGAGAACCGCGCGTTGTCGGCGCCGATCACGACATCGCATGACGCAATCAGTCCCGTGCCCCCGCCAAAACACGCGCCCTGCACCAGCGCGACCGTGGGAAGTGGCAGATGGTTCAATTGATGCATCAGGTTCGCCACTGCGTGCGATGCCTGAACATTATGGGCAGGGGATTGCTGACGCACTGACTCGAGCCAGTCGAGGTCAGCGCCAGCCTGGAAATGACGGCCCTCGCTACGGATGACCAGAACACGAAGATCGGCGCGGTCGCGCAGCGTATCAAGGCTGGAGGTGGCGGCTGCAATGAGCGCGCCATCATAGGCGTTACCAACATCGGGGCGATTCAGTGTGAGCGTGGCAACGCCACGGGCATCGACAGAAGTCAGAACCGGAAGGTGTTGCATGGGAGATGAGACGACGTTAAACGGGGGAAGACGGTCGGTCAGCGAACGGCGATCTGCATGGAGCCGATGCGTTCGACATGAGCTTCGATCACATCTCCCGGTTTAACCGGGCCCACGCCCGCCGGGGTGCCGGTGTAGATGAGATCGCCGGGCTCAAGCGTGTAATAGGCACTGGTGAACTCGATGAGCTTGGGCAGGTCGAACACCATTGAAGCGGTAGATGTTTTTTGGCGCAACTCACCATTGACCGTGAGGTGCATGTTCACGTTGGCAGGGTCGCCAAATTCGTCGGCCGTGACCATCCAGGGCCCGAGCACCGCATAGGTGTCGATCGATTTCCTGAAGTCGGGAAACTGCGGGCCGCGCAGGGTCATGTCAAGACCGATTGAATAACCCGCCACATAAGACAGCGCCTCATGACGGCCGATTCGCGTGCCGCGCTTGCCGATGACTGCCACGAGCTCGAGCTCGTGATCGTTACGGTTCTCGATATCGGTGTGGGGCGTTCTGAGGGTGACACCTTCGGCTGGGCCCACCAACGCTGAGGTGGCTTTGAGGAACATTCCCCAGCGCGCAATGGTGGCGCTCGCCATGTCACGCCCGTGGGCAACGCTCTGGTCTGCCGCGGTTTCCGCAATATGATCGAGATAGTTGATGGGAGCACCGACGATCTTGCCGGGATTGGCAACGGGCGGCAGAAGCTTCACTTTGGAAAGCTGTAGCCGGCGGGCGGACTTCATCACGCTACGGATTGCGCTACGCACGGCGGGGAGACTTGCAATGAGCGCGTCGTGCCGCGGCAGTGGGTAACTCTTGCCGATTCGTACCCGCTCCATCGCAGGCGTTACATCGGCGACCACGCCCGCCTCGAGATCGACCACACCCAGACGGTTATTGTTGAATCGGCAAAGTTTCATGAGATTTGCTCCGCAGCCGCATCACAAGGCCAGTGAGCCTACGACACCCGTGCGGCAATGGCAATCGGGGCGAGGCTGGATCGAGATTACTCGGTTGCGAGGCTAACCGAGAATCGGCGGGTCGGCTGCCTCATCAATCTGGCGGGCCGCATGCAGCGCCGCGAGGTAGCCCATGGTCATCCCGGGACCGAGCGTGGCGCCGCCGCCGGGGTAATCGCCGCCCATGAGATTAGAGGCATCGTTGCCGGCTGCGTACAAGCCAGCGATTGGACGTCCTGAGTGATCGAGCACGCGGGCACGGTGGTCGATGTCGAGCCCAAGCAAGGTCCCGAGTTCGCCAATGTGCAGACGGACCGCATAGAACGGCGCGTTTTCGATCGGAGCCAGGCACGGGTTGGGGCGATGCGAGGCGTCCCCGTTGTACTGGTTGTAGAGATTTGAGCCCTTTCCGAACTCGGGGTCGTGGCCAGCGCGCGCATGCTCGTTGAACGTCTTGACGGTTTCCATAAAATCGCTGACCGGAAGCTCGAGCTTGCGCGCAAGCTCGCCGATGGACTGGGCGCGGATCAGATAGCCGCTTCGAATATGTTCGCCAAACGGGAGCGGATGGGGTCTTGCCGCCCCCATGCCATAGCGTCGCATGGCGCGGTGATCCGCAATCAGGTAGGCGGTGACCTCCTCTTCGCCGGCGCAGGCCGCAATCATCGCCTGACCGAAGTCATGATACGAGGAGGCCTCATTGACGAAGCGCTGCCCCGATCGGTTTACCGCGATGAAGCCTGGCTTCTGTCGGTCGATGAGGTGCGGGAAATTGACGTGTGTGCCATCGCCTTTCGGGATGCGCGATACCGGCGCCCAGCAGGCGGCATGGCGTTGATGAAGATTGAGCCGGGCGCCGATCGCTTCGGCCGCGCGTAGCGCATCGCCAGTCAAGCTGGCGGGCACGGGTGAGTGATGCGCCTGGCCGCGCGCTGCGTGTGGGAACAGTTGCTGTTGACGCTGCCGATCGTGAGAGAAGCCGCCGGTTGCTAGAACAACGCCACGCAGCGCAACCATGCGGCGAGGGCCGTCCGCGGTAGTGACCTGGACGGCGGCGACGCGACCATTTTGGACCTCGATCGACTCAAGTCCGCAGGAGGTGAAGATGTCCGCCCGGTTTTCGAGAGCAGCCAGCATGAGGTGGGCCACGAGCGCGTTGCCATTCGAAAGGTCCATCGGTCGATGGTGGACGATCAGATCGCGGAAGTGACGAGCAAGCTTTCGGGCAACAAACCGGAATGATTCAAATGAGCGCAGCGCATTCAGAAAGTGCTTGAGATCGGGCCCGGGCTTGATCATCAATCCGAGAAAGGTCATCTCGCGCAAGGG
>JAGWXN010000225.1 GCA_018969885.1 Betaproteobacteria bacterium
TCGTTCGTCCGCGACGTCGGGTGCCATCGGATCGTCCGGGTTCGCTACGTTGAACGGTTGCCCGGGATTGTAGGGGTGCGCCAGCACGCCGTTGTCGGTGATGCGCTGGTAGAGCAGGCTGGTTGCAGGCGTGGCGCCAACAAGTGACAGGGCGACGGCATGTGACCGCGCAAAGCGGTTCGCACCCGGCGTCTCGTCCTCGGCCAGGTTGAACGATTGCGCGATGCCGCCGAAGTTGCGGAACGGCGGATAGCCAAGCCCACCGTGGCACTCGATGCAGCTCTTGTTGAAGATGCGCTGCACATCGGTATAGGTAGGCACGGCGGCCGGTGCTGGCAGAGTGGCGAGCGAGGCCGTCACCATCGGCATGACAGCCGGGCAGACTTCCGTCACTGGCGGTGCGGGCATTGTCATGGCCAGCGGGGGAATGCCCAGGCTGTCGCGAATGCTGCCGGGTTCGGAAACCTGTATCGCATTCACAATGGACATCATCCCATTGGCTGCGAAAGTGTAGGTGCGCGACCTCCCTCTCACATTCATCGACCATTTGTCGACAGCAACGCCCATGGGCTCGAGGAAATAGCGGAACAGCGCAAGCTTCTTGACCACGTCGTCGGTATAGTTCTCGCGGTCAGCGAAAATGCCACCCATGACCGTTGCATCCGGCACCCCGCGATCGACAGGGCGGCGGAAGATCTCCTGCCGCAGGCGGGCAAGGCTTGTGTCGAGCCCCCCTGTACCTCCCGCGATCCCGGATGTGCCGGCACCATGCTGCAGGATCAGTCCGTTCACCGCCTCTGGCGCAACCGGCGGCAGGCTGGGGCCGTTCTCGTCGAACACGTAGAGATCAGGAACGCGGTCGAGCGTGAGCCGCTGGATGTTCACCTTGCGCAGCGTCATGCTGAACTGGCGCCGGCGCGTGTCATCGAACACGTCGTTGAAGTTCATGCCGTTGCGGGCATCGAAGAAGGCGAGCGCTGCCGGCGTGAGTGAGGGAGACACCGTTTGCGTGGTCGCAATGTCGGTGGCTTCGGGAACGGTGATGCAGCCCGCGGCAATGGCGAGTGCCAGCGGCCGCACGTCAAAGGCAACGCTCCCCGTGGCATAGCGATGGATCTTGATCTCGTCGGCAACGCGGATCGAGTTGAGGTCATCGCCGAGCCGGCTCATGAACTGGACGCCCCGCCCGGCATCGCTGCGCGGGGAGCTGGGGTGGTGCAGTGTCACGAACTGCGTATAGGGAAAGGTATCGGTGGCTGATGCTGACGGGTCCCGCAGGACCGGTGTGCCGGAGCTACCCGCGCGACGGTCAAAGGCATAGGTCACGCTCGTGGCCGTTCCGGTGGGCTGCGGCTCCGTCGTCGTCGGCGGGCCCGGCGCATCAAAGCTGAAGACAATGCGACCGTCGTCGGGTCCGCCAGCCGTCAGCCGCACGATCCGGTCATCGATGATGACGTTCAGGACCGAACCGCCATAGTCCTGCCCATGCGTACGGGGCCTCGTCGCAGCGCCATCCGGGACGTTCGGTGGCTGCAGTTCAAGCTGCTCGATCACCGCACGCGCATCAGGCTCGCTGCGCCACGTCCAGGGGTTGAGCAGGGTCCGGAAGGCCGCCGCCTCGACCGAGCCCTTGTAGATACGGTCCCGGTTGAAGGGCAGCATGCCGCCCCAGCTGTCATAAGCATCCCAGTTGGGCTTCATCTTGACCGGCACGTCACGCAGGACGCCATCCGTGCCGGCGCGCAGGCCCCGGTTCAGCACGTTTCGCGTGGCATGGCAGGCAAAGCACTTGCTGTCGTCGATGTTGAAGCCCCGCGCCAGCGCCGGGAAGCGCGGCACGAACAGCGCCGGGTTGGGATCGGTATCATCGCGTCCCGGGATTGGCGCCAGCACGATCTCGTGGAAACGGAAATTCTTCTGCGCAGCATCCCATTGCATGAACTCGATGGCATGCCGGTGGCCTGCCGGAAAGGACGGATCATGCGTCCCGCGCAGGCTGATCGCAAACACAAGGGTGGCATCCGGGCTCGACAGCAGGAGGCGCGGATGCCGGGCATTGCCGGTTTGCAGGCTCTCCGAGCGGGGCATCAGCATCCAGTTCTGGCGATAGGCGATCGGCAGAGCGGCGATGAACTCCGCTACCGTATCGACAGACGGATGGGCGGCGAGATAGTCACCGATCCCACTGCGTGTCGTGGTGACATCTGCAATCTGCGTGTCCGTCAGGGGCACGATCGCCGTTGACCGGTCGAACCGGGCGCGCACCGACCGGAAACTAGACAGCGCGATCAGGCACTGGTTGGCGGGCGTCGCGGGATCCATGTCGGGACAGTCACCGCCCCAACCGGCAAAGGTGGAACCGGGCAAGGCCGCGGCCGTGAGCGTGATGCTGTCGGTTGGCGCCAGCGTTTCGTCGCAATCGATCGTGCCGCTGACCACCCCGCAATTGATGCCGGCGCCTGTCACCGAACCTTCGCCGAGGCCCGTCGCCATGACACGCACCGTGTCTGCAGCAGCCACATGCAAGAACAGCGACGCAACCGCGACCAGAACCGCGCGCAGAACCGTGAGCATCTGTTCCCCCGAACCTTGCCAAATTCAGCATATGTGCCAGACGCGCAACACCGCAAGGTAGATGGGGTAAAGCCCGGATCTCCCGCAGCAGGCGGGCCAAATCTGTCACGGTCTCGTCCCGTGCAACGAGGCAGTCACTCCATCATGCCGGTGAAACGCAGGCTCAGCGGGCGATCACGTAGATCTCGTCCATCATGAACCGCGCGCCCGGCGTGACGGGATCGATGTCCAGCCTGACGCGCGCGATCCGTTCGCTTGCAAGGTCTGCAGGCACAGACAGGTCTATTGTCCGGAATGCAAGGCCAAGCGTGACCGGGTGCACCGTCTGCCGGACTGCACGCCCCTCTTCGTCCAGCAGCGTCAGGCGCAGGATCAGCTGCGCTGGCCGGTCTGCCCTGAACAACCCACCGAAGTGCAGGCTCTGGCGTGTGGCGCGCATGGGCAGCGGGATGGAAGCCTCCTGCGAAACGATACTGTCCCTGCATGTCGCAGGGCATGTGACGCTGAGGGCCATGTTCTTTGCGGCGAGCCCGGATGGTTCTGCGACAGCCACCGGCGGCACACGCCACCCGTCGAGCCGCCCATTGGCAAACGTGGGATTGCGCAGAAGGTTGGGCGCGCCGTTCAGCGGCCAGGGCGGTGCGTTGACATCCGGCAGGTAGGGCACGGCCTGCCCGATGACATGCGTCGTGTCCCGGCAATCCGTTCGGCGATAGATCACGCCATCCCGCTCCAGCGTCGTCGCATCGTTGCAGCCGTGTGCCTTGACCGTGACGTCACCCCGCTCCCATCGCTCCCAGCGCGTGAAGCCATAGGCGCGCGTGAAGTAGAAGCGCTCGATGTGGTCGGCCCGCGCCGGGCTTCGGCCACCGAAATGATCCGAGCGGATGGCTTCCATCGCCTTGCCCGAGGTGAAGACAAAGGGCGCCGGCAGCAGTTCCCACTCCGTCCATGCAGGATTGAAGAACCAGGGGCATCCCGAACCCTGGTTGATCTTCAGCCAGGCAAGACGCGCGCCCTTGGGGTTCTGGAGGATGCGCACCGGAAAGCTGAGCCAGCTGTCTTCATGATTGGCAGGGTTCTCCACGCCGCCGGCGCACCTGCTGTTCCAGAAGAACTGCCCGTTTATGCCGGGATCGCTTGTACCCGTTATGGAAACAAATTCGCCGTCGGCCTCCAGGATATCGTAGCCATCGCGGAACAGCGGTTTGCAGATACCCGGCAGGCAGAGGTCAAAATCGCGAAACGCTGTCGACGGATCATCCCCGCCAAACTCCTTGGTGGCCGTGATGCGCGGGATACGCGGTCCCGGATAAGGTGATCGAACGGGGTGCGATGTGATCGCCTGGTAGACTCTGCCAGCCTCCCCGTCAGTCCGCAGGAAGGGCGTGCGCTCCAGCGGCCGCAGGTCACGGTGCCGCGGACACGAGGCCGGATCACCGGGAATGGGGCGGTCCTGCGCATCGACGCACACATCCTGGATGAGGAAGTCGAGAGCTTCATGCGCCGGCGAGGACGCGCCGGCGCGGGAAGGCGCCAGCACAAGGGCTGCCACGCAAGCGAGCACCACGACCAGCCATCGCGCGGTGCCCGGTTCTTCGGCTAACGCGCGCAGACGAGCTGGCCATCGTTGTTGCCGATGTCGCCCTTGCAGTCGCGGACATTCGGCAGCCGCGCGTCGACAAACCGGCCAGAGCGTGTCTGGCAGCTTGCGATCAAGTCGACCATGCGGCCGGCGCCCTGCTCCAGGCGCGCATCGCGGCAACTGCTGCGATAAGAGCCCGCTGGCGGTTCGCCAAGGCTGGGCCGGGTCTGGCAGACGAGGCGACCATTGTCATTGCCGATGTCGCCACTGCAGGCCCGGACGTTTGGAAGCGTTGCATCCACGAAGCGCCCGCTGCGCGTCCTGCACGTGGCGATCAAGTCAACGGTTCCGCCCGGGCCGCGCACCAATTCCTCGTCGCGGCAGGAGCTGCGATAGGAGCCACGCGGTGACTGCCCCAGGTTTTCCCCCTGGGCTCCCACGCACTCCAGTCGTCCATCGTTGTTCCCGATATCGCCTCGACAGGACTGGTAGTCGGGGAGGAACGTATCCACCATGCGGCCACGCCGCGTCTGGCACCGTGCGTTAAGGGTCAGGGTCCGGCCACGGCCCGGCGTGACATAGATCTGATCACAGGTCGCCCGGTAGGAGCCCCGCGGCGGCGTCGGACCATAGCCTGGCCCATAACCCGGAGGCGGTCCATAGCCCGGGCCATATCCAGGACCGGGGGGCGGGGCATACGGGTCAGGACCTTGCGCATAGCTACAGGCGAGGCTGCCATTGTTGTTGAAGACAGAGGCGCCATCGCAGGCGGCAAGCGCGAGTTGCGATTGCGCGGCCACGCGTCCACTCGCGGTGCGGCAGCGGGCATAAAGGGTCTCCGACCCGGGCACGCCATTGGCGATGATGATGTTCTCGCAGCTCTGCAGGTAAGGTCCACGGGGCAGGGGCACTGCCGGCAGGCCGTCGCAGCGCAACACGCCATCGACGCTCTCAATCAGGCCGCGGCAGCGCTGGAAGTGGTAAAGCACGCTGCCGATTTCCCGGCCGGACCGCGTCCGGCAGACCGCGTAAAGATAATCGCGGTCCTTGCCCGCAAACCGGGTCCGGTCGACCGAAATCTCGCTGCAATCGCGCTGATAAGGGCCATAGGGCTGGGCTTGTGCGGCGGGCATCAAGGCCAGCACCGCAAAGACAAACGCGATCATACGGATCATGGCAACTGCACCTTTCACCAATTTCCCGGGACGTAACCTGTTCGCCGTGGGAAGGGTGTTGGACAATCCTGCGACGGTCAAGATGAATCGCGAGCCAGCCACGCGCAGGATGCACAGCACCTGTTAACCAGACACGTTCGCGGCCTGGGCGCACCAGCGGGCTAGAGCATCACCTGC
>JAGWXN010000011.1 GCA_018969885.1 Betaproteobacteria bacterium
CATCAGGCAAAGCTCGCTGAGTGGCTGCGCGCGCCAGGCGTGGGCGACCGTGATCCCGATCCCGGGTCGTCCGCCAGGTCATCTGCTGAATCGCCGGCGCGCGCTGCGGTTCGCCCGTTGCGTGAAGCGGCCGCGCATCAGGCCGGCCCGCAGCGTTCAGCGCATGGCCTGCCGTTTGCGCTACAGGGCGTCCGCATCCTCGATTTCTCCTGGTTTCTTGCGTCGGCTGGGGGTACGCGAATTCTGGCGTCGCTGGGCGCAGAGAGCCTCAAGGTGGAGTGGAAGGAAAACCCCGACACCCGGCTCGCCGCCATGGCGCCGGTCGGCGGCCGCGAGGCGCGGGAGCGCGCCACCGCGCCGCTTACCGGTGTGACCGACCCCGACATGGGTGGCCAGTTCAACAATAAGAACTCGGGTAAGCGCGGGCTCTCGCTCAACATCCGGCATCCGAAGGGCCTTGCGATTGCGAAGGAACTGATCCGGGTCTCGGACATCGTGGCCGAGGGCTTTTCACCCGGCGTACTGGAGCGCCTGGGATTGGGCTATGACGTGATGCGCTCGATTCGGCCCGACATCATCTATGTCCAGCAGTCGGGGATGGGATCGGTAGGCCGTTACGGCAGGTTTCGCACCGTGGGTCCGATTGCAGCGTCGCTGGTGGGTTCCACCGACATGTCCGGACTGCCCGAGCCCGCGATGCCAGCAGGATGGGGCTATTCGTATCTCGACTGGATTGGTGCCTATGGGTTTGCGCTCGCCGCGCTCGGTGCGCTATGGCACCGCGAGCGCACGGGCGAAGGGCAGTGGATCGATGCCTCGCAGTGTGAAGCGGGAATCTTTCAGACCGGTGTCGCGGTGCTCGATTGGTCGGCCAATGGCCGCGTATGGCAGCGAACGGGTAACCGCTCGCCCTATAAGCCTGCGGCGCCGCACGGCGCGTATCGGCTGCGCGGCACCGACCGCTGGATCGCGATTTCCTGTTTCGATGAAGCCCAGTGGCAGGCCTTCGTCCGAGAGAGCGGCATGACCGCCTTGGCGCAGGACCCGCGGTTCGAGACGCTCGCTGATCGTCTGGTGAACCAGGACGCACTCGACCAGGCGGTTGAGTCATGGACGCGCCAGCAGAACGACTACGACTGCATGCAGCGCTTGCAGCGCGCCGGGGTGCCGGCGGGGGTCTGTCAGACCGCCGAAGACCGCTGCGATCACGATCCGCAACTGCACGCGCTCAATTGGCTGTCCGAAGTGACAGGCAGCAAAATTGGCCGCTGGCCGGTGGGCGAATTTCCGGTGAAGCTGTCACGAACGCCTGCCTGGAGCGGCGGGCCCATTGACCGCGGCGCGCCCTGCTATGGCGAAGACAATGCGTTCATTCTCTCCACTTATCTCGGCATGTCGGCCTCCGACATTGCCGGGCTCGCCGAGGAAGGCGTGATCTGAGGCCTGCGCTATTTCGAGAGCGCCGGCACCCAGGTGGCAAGCGGCGGAAACATGATGATGAGCGCAATCAGAATCAGTACGCACGCGATGAACGGTGCCGCGGCGAGATAGATATCACGCATGGTGGTTTCAGGCGGCGCCACGCCCTTCATCACAAAGAGCAGGAGCCCGAAGGGCGGCGTGGTGTAGCCGATCTCGAGCGCGAGCAACATGATGAGGCCGAACCAGGTGAGGTCAAAGCCCAGCGTCTTGGCAAGCGGGAAAAAGATGGGCGCGGTGAGGAGCATCATGGACAGCTGATCCATGAAGCAACCCAGGAACAGCAGAATGCCAATCATGGCAAACAGCATCGCAAGCGGGGTGAGCTCGAACGACAGCGCCCAGTTCATCAGTCCGCTCGAAGCGCCTGTGAAGGCGAGCGCCTGCGCGAAAGTGGCCGAACCGAAAATAATCAGAAACGACATCACCGTGACCCGCAGCGCGCCTTCCACCGAGCGCACGATGGCCTGCCAGGTGAGCGCGCGGTAGCAGGCGGCGAGCACCGCGACTGACAGCGCGCCAAGCGCGGCCGCTTCGGTGGGAGTGGCCCAGCCCACCAGCATCAGCACCACCGAAAACACGATCAGCCCGACCATCGGCAGCACATCGAATACGATCAACCGGATTTTTTCGGCGAACGGTGCGGGCTCGACTTCGTAGTAGGGCGCCGCGCTGGGATCGATGATCGTCCAGCCCCAGATCAGCACGCCATACATCACGGCGAGCACCAGGCCAGGGATGATGCCTGCAAGCAGCAGGTCGGTGACGTCGGTCTGGCCGAGTGTGGCGAGGAGCACGGTGAGCGCCGACGGCGGAATGATGACCGCCAATCCGCCCACGCCCATGATCGGACCGATCGACAGGTATTTGTTGTAGCCCCGCTTCATCATGTCGGGGACCATGAGCGAACCGAGGAGCGCGCAGGCGCCCATCGATGAGCCGGCAGGGCCCGCAAACGCCGTGCCGCCGATCAGCGTGACATACGAGAGGCGACCGCGGACATTGCCCAACAACTTGTCGGCGGCGTTAAAGCAACGCGTGGCAAGACCGGTGTGATAGAAGAGCTCGCCCATCAGGAGGAACATGGGGATGGGTACCAGCGCAAAGGTGGTCATGGCGCCAAAGCCGTTGTTCACCACCTGGCCAATTGCAGCCGAACCGCCCATGTAGAACACCGCGGCCATGATGTTGGTCGCGAAAAAAGCGATTGCTACCGGTATGCCGATCAGCATCAGCGCAACCGATGCGCCGAACAGCACAATGGCGGGCCAGAGCCAGTCCATCAGTGCGTGGCTCCACCGCTTTCGCTCGCCAGCGCAGCGAGCGGGGATTCGTCTCGCCACAGATAGCGCACGAACTCAAGCCCCATGAAGAGGAACGAGATCGGGATCCACATCACGATCGCCCAGCGCGGTGCGTCGAATGAACGCACATCCTTGTTGTTCTGAACCCAATCGAGCATCGTGACCTCGAACCCGTACCAGGCCATGGTGAGGCAGATGACTACGCAGATCAGACCGATCAGACGGGTCAGCCACTGCCGGGCCGGGCGGCTCAGATTCATCAGCAGCAGTTCCACGTACACATGGCCCTTCTCGCGAACCAGCCAGGGCGCCCCCAGACAGGGAATGAGCAGCAGCGCGTACTCGCTGAAGGTGAAGAAGTGTGCCGACGGCTGGCGATCGAGATTGCGGATCAGCACATCGAGACAGATGGTGGTCATGACCGCCACCATCAGAAGTGCGGCAGCGACCGCCATGGTGCGGATGAGAAGCGTGTGGAGTCGGGCGATCAGATTCACGGCCGGCATTCGCGGATCGGGGCGCGGTAGAGGTTAGGGCCCGGGTCGGGTCGATTCACTGACGATGGCGGCGTGATGCTTGTCACGCGCCATCGTCCGGCAAGGGTCGCTGGAATCAGGGCGTAAACAGTTTGACGACTTTTTCGTAATCGTTGGGCACACCCGCCTTGTCCATCCGTTCCTTCATGCGGGCATGGGCCGCTGCGCTCGCACCGGCGATGAAGCGCTTGCCGGCCTCTGCGCCAAGCGCGAAGGTTTTGACACCACGCTTTTCCAGTTCAGCGATCTCGCGATCGCGGATCTGTTGCATATCGGCAATGCTCGCCACCTCGTGCTCGATCGCCATCTTGGTGAGGAACTCCCGCGTCTTGGGCTGGAGCGATGCCCATTTTTTCGCGTTGATGATCACGCCGAGATCGGTGGAGAAGAACTTCGGATCGAGCCGGAACTTGAGGTGCTTGTCCCAGTTGGCATCCATGATGCCGATCTCGGTCCAGCCGGTGATTTCGATCGTGCCGCGCTCGAGTGCAGTGTAGATATCGGTGGAGGGCATATTCAACACCTGTGCACCGAGGAAATTGGTGAGGAAGGCGTTATAGATGGGGTTGCCGCGTACCTTGAAGCCCTTCACATCGAGGTTACCCTGCGCGTCGGTCTTCATTTCCTTGGTTGACCAGAGGTGAAAGCGGATGCCGCTATCAAACCAGCCCAGGTAATGCACGCCCATGCGTTTCATATGGGCTTCGTTCAGGGCGTCGTAGGCGCCGCTCTTGCGCGAGGTGGGACCATCGATGGACGAGGCCGACACTGCGTCGCACTCGGGCACTGCGGCGGCGTAGAAAGCGCAGGGCGTGTAGACCATATCGACCACGCCATTGCGCACGGCGTTGGGCTGCTCGAACATGCCCATGGCCTCGGGGCCGCCGCGAACGGTGATCTCGACAATACCCTTGCCCTCGTCGTTCACTTTTTTCACGAAGTTGAGAAAGCTCCGTGAATACACCCAGTTGGCGGGAAATGAATGCAGCGCTGTGAGCTTGTCCTGGGCGAGCGAAACTGAAGCGGGCACTGCGAGCGCGATCGCGAGCGCGGCGCCGAGCAGACGACGAATCATGTCGAATCTCCTATGAAGGCTGGACGGGGGGCTTGACGAAGGCCGGAAGTGTCGCACGATCCGGGGCGGCGCGCGCAATATCCGGGCAAACCCTGTCAGGCTAGGCGCGCGATCAGTTCGGGGCGGCACCGCTCACGTGGGTGAGTGCTTCGGCAAAGCCCGCAGCCGAACGCTCCCGGCTGACGAAGGCAGGCATGGGGTCGATGCGGCCGCCATAGTCGAGCACATTGGCCACCCCGATCGAGCGCTCGAAAAATCCGAACATCGGCGCGTCATTGGGCGAATCGCCCAGGTAAAGATGGTCTCGCGCGAGTGCCTGGGGGGTGAGGCCAAATTCATCAGCGGCCATTCGGAGCGTGGTGCTGAGCTTGTCGTGCTCGCCGAACCAGGCGTTGACGTGGATGGAGCTGATCTTTACGTGCATGCCGGCCTCGCGGAGCAGGCTCGCCACCCGGTCGGCGGTGGGCAGCCCATCGGTCTGAACATCTTCGGCGAAGTCGATTGCCAGGTCACACGCCCGATACGGCTGATCGGCGCTCACCGCAACGCCCGGCACCGCGGCCAGCACCCGCCTCGCGATCTCGTCAAAACGGGCCCGGTTCGCTGCGAGGGTGGCGTCGTCCTGCAGAAAGCGGCGCGTCATGCGATGGCGGGCGCGGTCATAGCGGAACCAGAAGGCGCCGTTTTCGCCGACCACTGCGTCGACCGGCCACATCCGTGCAATGTGATCGCACCAGCCCGCAGGGCGGCCGGTGACCGCCACCGACAGCCGCCCCGATCGCTGCCAGGCATCGAGTGCTGCGAGCGCCTCGGGGCGCAACAGACCCTCGGTGGTAAACGTGTCGTCGATATCGAAGAACACACCGCGGACGGGCGGCACGATGGGCAGGTCGGCAAGCGGTCGAGGAACGGGAAGGGATGGCATGCGGGGGGCGATCAGCGCTCAGAGGATACGCTTTCGGATCTGCGTCACGATGATTTCAGCCAGGATCACGATCACAAAAATCGACAGGAGAATGACGGAGACCCGGGTCCATTGGAAGAGGTTCAGCGCGGTATCGAGCGCCATGCCCACGCCCCCCGCGCCCACCAGCCCCAGCACCGACGATTCGCGGATATTGATGTCCCAGCGAAGCAGCAACACCGACCAGAAGGTGGGCGCGAGCTGGGGCCAGTAGCCTTGCGAAAGCACCGACAGCCAGGGGGCGCCGGCTGCATGCAGGGCCTCGATCGGCCCGGGGTCAGCCTCCTCGAGCGCTTCGCCGATGAGCTTGCCGACAAAGCCGATCGAACGACAGGCAATGGCCAGCGTACCGGCGAGCGCGCCCGGGCCGAAGATCGCCACGAAGAGGAGCGCCCAGATCAGGGAATTGACCGAGCGGGTCGCCACCAGAATCAGACGTGCGGCGAGATTGATGAGCCGGCTTCGAATCAGATTGCGCGCGGAAAGCACACCCACCGGCAGCGCAAGCGCCACCGCGATGAGCGTACCGAGCGTGGCGATGTGGAGCGTGTCGACGAGCGCATCGTGAACGCCCGAGGGATAGAAGCCGACATTGATCGGCCACATACGCACGAGCAGATCCTGAACCTGCTCGGGCGCATCGAGCAGGAACTCGGGGATGACTTCCACGCTTCGCACTGATGCGAGGACCGCCGCCACGACGGTGAGGCTGAGCATCAGCCGCGCAAGCCTTTCGCTTCGCGAGTGTCGGTGCCATGCGCGCGCGGGGTGCGCTGATGGGCGTGACTCAGGCATCACTTCGCCGTGCATCGATGCCCAGGATCGATCGGACGACACGGGCAAGCGTCTCACCCACCATGATCATGGCGATGATGGCAATCAGGATCGCGCAGACGAAGCTGTAGTCAAACCGTTGAAACGCCGCAAACAGCGTGCTGCCGATGCCGCCCGCACCAACGATGCCCACCATGGTGGAGTTACGCAGGTTGGAATCCACCTGATAGGTGGCAAAGCCCACGAAACGCGACATCACCTGCGGCAGCACACCGTAGGCGAGCACGCTTGCAAACGGCGCACCGGTGGCACGCACCGCCTCCACCTGCTTGAGCGAGATTTCCTCGATCGCCTCGGCAAACAGCTTACCGATAAAGCCCACCGAGGCGACAGTAAGCGTGAGGATGCCGGCAAGCGCACCAAAGCCCACCGCTTTGACAAACAGGATGGCCACGATCACCGGATGAAAGGATCGGCAGAGGGCCACCACCGCCCGTGCAGGCCAGCTGACCCAGGCGGGCATCAGGTTGCGCGCGGCGAGCACCCCCAGCGGGAGCGAGAAGACAATGCCTGCGCACGAGGCAAGAATCGCAATTTCCAGGCTTTCGGTAAGGCCACGCACCATGCTGTCGGCCTGCAGGATTTCGGGTGGAAACATTCGCCCCAGAAAGCGCTGGCCGTTGTCGATTCCGATCACGAAACGCTCGACGCTGAAGTCGAGGCGCTGCGCGGCAAACGCGACATAGAGCGTGAGCGCGGCCCAGCCGAACACGGCCCAGGGGCGACGCGCGAAGGCTAACTTAGCCAACCCTCACCACCATAAATCGCGCGAAGCTGCGAATCGGTGAGCCCGTCTGGGCCACCGTCGTAAATGATGGAACCTTCGGCCATGCCGATGATGCGGCTTGCAAAGCGCCGCGCCAGATCGACATCGTGCATGTTGACGATGACCGGTACGCCCAGGCTTTCGCCCAGATGCGCGAGGAGCTGCATGATGTCAACGGATGTGCGGGGGTCAAGCGACGAGGTGGGCTCATCGGCGAGGAGCAGCCGCGGGTTCTGCATCACCGCCCGGGCGATGCCAACGCGCTGTCGCTGTCCGCCCGAGAGGCCGTCGGCGCGTCGGTGCTCAAATCCAGACAGGCCGACGATATCGAGCAGCTCGAACGCGCGGTCGATGTCTGCGCTCGGATAGCGGCGAAGCCAGGCCTTCCAGGCGGGCACGTAGCCCAGCCGGCCGCAGAGCAGGTTCTCCATTACGGACAGGCGCTCCACCAGGTTGTACTCCTGGAACACCATACCGATCGTGCGCCGTGCTACGCGCAGCTGCCTGCGATCGAGCTTCACCAGGTCGCGCCCCTCGAACACGATCGACCCCGACGTGGGCTCCACCAGCCGGTTGATGCAGCGGATCAGCGTGGACTTGCCGGTGCCGGAGGCGCCGATGATGGCAGTGAGTCCGCCCGAGCCGATGTCGAGCGACACGCCCCGCAGCACCGGCTTACCCGGCAGGTATTCCTTGGTGAGCCCGCGGATCGCGAGCGCTGCACTGGCATTCAAGACGATTACTTGCCCTGGGCCTTGGCCTTCGCCTCGGCTGCCTTCCGGCGCGCTTCCTCTTCGCGTTTGGCCTCTCGTTCGTAGGCCGCACCATTGAATTTTTCGCCACCGGCTTCGGCGACTTCGCGAACCACCGCCCACTCCTTCTGATAGGTCACCGGGAAGAACCGGTCGGCGCCGTCAAAGGCCTTCTTCATCTCGTCGGTGAAGCGGTAATCATAGAAGCACTTGAGCATGCGGTCGCGTAGCGCCGGCTCGAGATCATGGGCGTAGGCAAACGACGAGGTTGGAAATTTGGCGCTGCGGTAAATCACCCGAAAGTCATCTTCTTTGATTTGCCCGCGGGTGGCCATGCGGTGAAACACGTCGGAGGCAACCGCTGCAGCTTCGTAGTCGCCCGAGCGCACACCCAGCACCGACTGGTCGTGCTTACCCGAGAACAGGATGTTGTAGTCCTTGCCGGGATTGAGTCCCTCGCGAGGAAAGAGCGCCATCGGCGCCATGTGGCCTGAATTGGACGAGGGCGAGGTGTGGGCCACTTTCCGGCCCTTCAGGTCGGCGAGCTTCTGAAACGCCGATTCTTTCCGCACGATCACGATCAGGTTATAGCCCTGAAACTCTTTTTCGTAGCCCTTCACGGCAAAGGGCACTGCGCCCGCGATGTTGACCGCAAAGGCGGTGGGGCCGGTGGAAAACCCGCCCACGTGCAGGCGACCCGAGCGCATGGCTTCGATTTCCGCGGCATTCGACTGAACCTGGAAGAACACCACCCGCTTGGCGGTGCACTGTGCAAGATGGTCGGTGAAGGGCTTGAAGACTTTTTCGTAGACGGCGGGGTCTTCCACCGGGGTGTAGGTGAAGACCAGGGTGCTGGGATTCTTGTACCGCTTGGGATCCTTGGGGGGATCGGCGACCATATCGCGATTTTCGTCGCAGTACTGCGGGTCGAGGTCACCACGATGGCTGCAGGTGTCCTGCGCAGAGGCGCTCGCGCAGGCGGTAAAGAACAAAATCAGGGCGGCGAGTTTCTTCATGAACGGGCTCCCGGCGGCCTGACGGCCAGGGTGGGTGGATGATCAAACCGGTTGTATCGGCGTCATGATAAGAGACTATGGGGTGGCGGGCGCTGAAACGTTTGGTTCAGCGGGCGGGCTTGATCGGGGCGCCGTAGCGCCTGACAATCGCAGGCTCCGACAGGGTAACGAGCCGGGCGCGCGGAACGCGGTAGGCCGATCTGCCCGACTGGCTGGACGGTTCGCCCTGATTCGAACAGCGGCGACCGAATTCTTCTGAAAGGACCACGCTGATGCTTTCCGCCCAGGACAACGCGCTTCTGAATGCAAGCGGCCCCGGAACCGTCATGGGTGAGTATCTCCGGCGCTACTGGCATCCGGTTGCATTGAGCGAAGAAGTGCCGGAGGCGGATTGCACGCCGGTCCGGGTGCGGGTCCTGGGCGAAGACTGGGTGCTGTTTCGCGATTCCGCGGGCCGCACGGGTCTCCTGGACCCGGCCTGCGCACACCGCGGCGCGAACCTGTTCTACGGTCGGAACGAGGAAGGGGGACTGCGCTGCGTCTATCACGGCTGGAAATTTGCGACCGACGGCGCTTGCATCGATATGCCCAATGTACCGCCGGGCTCGGCGCTACACGGCAAGATGCGTATCCGGGCCTGTCCCACTGCAGAGTTTGCCGGCATGGTCTGGGCCTATCTGGGCCCCGAGGACGCGCGCCCGGCAAGCGTGCCGCAGCTCGAAGCGGGGCTCGTGCCGGCCTCTCACCGCTTCGTCACCAAGCGGCTGGTTGAGTGCAACTGGACGCATTCCATGGAAGGCGCACTCGATACCGCGCATTTTTCGTTTCTGCACATGCCCGCGCCGGCGCAATTGCGCGATGACAATCCGGCCGTGGCAGCCGATGTGGCGCGGCTCAGGTGGTTGCGAAACGACCCCATGCCGCGGTTCAAGTTGATTGACCATGAGGTGGGGTTCCTGATCGGGGGGGCCCGCCATGCCGATCCCGGAGACCACTATTGGCGGCTCACCCAGTACATGTTGCCCACCCACTCGATCACGCCCTCGGCGATGCCCGGTGAAACCCTCTATGGCTATACCTGGACGCCGATCGATGACAGTCGCTGCTGGATCTACACCTACGCCTGGCACCCTGATCGTCCGCTCGGAGAGGTCGAGCGCGAACGCTACGCGAAGGGAGGTTACGGGCAGTTCGCTGAACTCGGCGAAGCCTATGTCCCGCTTCGGAACCGCGGCAACGACTATCTCCTGTCGCGTGAGGAGCAGCGCACCACCTCGTTTACTGGCGTCCGCGGCATCGCCGAGCAGGACCAGATGGCGCAGGAGAGCCAGGGCGTGATTGCCGATCGCACGCGCGAACACCTGACTGCCACCGACATCGCAATCGTCCATTTTCGGCGTCTCATCCTCGGCGAGGCGCGCGCGCTTGCCGCCGGACAGGCGCCCGCCGCACCCGGACGCGCTGAGGCGTACCGCGTGCGTGGGGGCGGTGCGCATACACCGGCCAGCCAATCGCTTGAGCAGGTGATGGAGACCCGCTTTGGCTCTGCCTCCGGCCTGATCGCCTGAGACCCGGGCGCGTCTGACCCGATGATTCGAACACCACCAGGAGATCAAGATGAGTCGTCTTCGCAAACTGGGCGCGCGTGTAGCGGCCGCTGCCCTCGGGATGGTGCTGACTGCGGCAGGGGTGAGCATCCCCGCCCAGGCCCAGCAGGCCACCTCCAAGCCGATCAGCGTCATCGTCCCGTTTTCCGCAGGGAGCGCAAGCGATGTCATCGGCCGATTCCTGCTCGATAAGGTGGCCGCCAACAGCGGTCGAAGTTTTGTCTATCTGAATCGGCCGGCGGCAGGCGGCAATGTGGGCACGCTCTCGGTGGTGCGCGCCGAGCCCGACGGGCTCACGATCGGTTTCAGTACCTCGGGCCCGCTCGCGGTGAACAAGATCCTCAACGCCGAACTCGGCTACGACCCGGAAAAGGATCTGCAGCCGGTCGGCGTGGTCGCCGTGCTGCCCAACATCGTGGTGGTGAGTGCTGAGCTGCCGATCGATTCGCTCACCCGCCTGATTGATTATCTGAAGAAGACGCCTGACGTGGGCTACGGTTCGGTGGGGCCCGGAAGTTCCCAGCACCTGGCAGGCGCCTTCTTCGAGCAGTTGATCGGCGCCCGGATGACCCATGTGCCTTACCGGGTGACGGGCAACCTGGTGACCGATCTGGTGTCGGGCCGGGTACCCGTCAGTTTTCAGCTGTTGCCTAACGTGCTGGGCTCCATTCAGGGCGCGAAGGTTCGCCCCCTCGCTGTGGCGGCCAAATCGCGGCTGTCTGCGCTACCCAATGTGCCGACGGCGGCCGAGGCGGGGCTGCCCGAGTATGAGTCGGCTGCGTGGTTTGCGCTGATCGCGCCGCGCGGCATTCCCCGCGCCTATGTTGATCGGCTCAATGCTGATGTCAACGTGGCGCTTCGCGACCCCGCGGTGCGCAGCCGCTTCTCTGATCTGGGCGCTGAGCCGCGCGAATCCTCACCCGAGGATATGACGCGTGTCATGGCCGATGACATCGCGAAGTGGGGGGCGATCATCAAGAAAGGCGGTATTTCGCTTAGCCAGTAGACCGTCCACTAATCACACGTCTTAACAGCCCGGCAACGCCGCCGGGCGCGATCCAGAGGGCAAGCAACAGACAGGCGCCGTAGATTGCCCAGGCCGCTTCGCTCGACACCTGCTCGGCACTGTGTGGCACGAACTGCACGAATAGGGCTCCCACCAGGCTGCCCGTGATCGAGGCGAGGCCGCCCACGACGATGCCGACCAGGAGTGAAATCGACAGAAACATGTCGAAGCTGTCGGGCCCCACATAGCGAACCGTGATGGCGCTGAGCGCTCCTGCAATACCGGCAAACATTGCACTGATTCCGAACAGCTGGGCCTTGAGTTGTGCGCCGTGCACGCCAATGGTTGCGGCGGCGGTCGGATGGTCGCGAAGGGCGCGCATCGCAAGGCCCAGCTGTCCGCGTACGAGCCGGTGGGTGAGCACGATGCCTGCGAGGAGCGTGACCAGAGCAAGCGCGTAAGCCCAGCGCTCCGCCGACAGCGGCCAGAGCGCAGGCGCCTGTACCGCATCGAGGACCAGGCCGTTGCTGCCGCCGGTCCAGGGCGCGAGCATGGGATGTTTCAGGATCTGGGGCACCGCGACCGCGAGCGCAAAGCTTGCGAGTGCCAGATAGAGCCCTTCGAGCCGCGCCGCGGGCAGACCGAAGAGCCAGCCTGCGGCAAAGCAGAGGGCGGCACAGACGGGCAGGGTCAGCCAGTCGGGTAGTCCCATCTGCTGCATAAGCCACGCGCTGCAGTAGGCGCCCAGCGCAAAGAATGCGCCGTGCCCGAGCGAGATCTGCCCGCACCAGCCGGTGAGGAGATTGAGCCCCAGCATGGCAATTGCGAGCACGCAGACCTGGGTGAGCTGAAAGAGCCGGTAGTCCGAGACCAGCCAGGGGGCGGCCAGAGCGAGACCAAGCGCGATCATGGCCCACAGTCGGCGAAGCTCGCCCGCGCGGTGGCCGGATGTCATCCGTTCATACTCGTGAAACCTGCGCGCGGGCGAAGAGCCCGGCCGGGCGGACCAGCAGCACTGCCACAATGAGCCCGAGCGCGAAGCTCAGTTTGAGTTCCGGGCCAATCAGCCAGCCGCCCACCAATGCGTCCAATAAACCCACAATCAGCCCACCCGCTGCCGCACCCCAGGGATTGTCAATGCCACCCAGCAGCGTCGCGGCAAACCCGTACAGAAGTACGCCCGCCATCATGTTCGGGTCGAGATAAACGATGGGGGCGATCATCATCCCGGCGCATGCGCCAAGGGCACCTGCCAACCCCCAGCCAAGCGCAAGCATGCGCCCCGCAGAAATGCCAACCAGCCGGCTTGAGACAGGGTTCTGCGCGACCGCGCGCATGGCGAGCCCCAGCCGGGTGTAGCGAAAGAAAAGCCATACCGCTGCCAGTTCAAGGAGCGTGAGTGCCACCACACCCGCCGCATGGCCCGACAGGTAGGGAAAGCCGGGGAGCGCACCAGCCGGAAACGGGCTCGGAAATTCCCGCAGTACCGGGGTGAATAGCCAGGAGGCAAGGCTATGAAAGATCGACAGGAGCGCCACGAAGACGATGACGGTCGCAAGCGGCTGCGAACGCGCAATCGGCGAGACGATCAGGCGTTCGATCGCAAACGAAGCGATGAACGACACCACCAGCGTTGCCGCAAAGGCAGTCCAGTAGCCAAGCCCGGCTTCGATCAGCGCGAGCGCGATATATGTTGAAAACATCGCCATCTCGCCTTGCGCGAAATTCAGGTGATGGGTGCTTCGCCACACCATCACCAGTGCAACGGCAAGACTGGCGTAGATCGCACCGGCGGTTAGGCCGGCGAAAAGCTGATGAAGAAAAATATCGGCGGTCATTTCAATCAGTCGCCCAGATAGGCCCGCTGCACGCGCGGGTCATCCCGCAGCGCCTGCGCCGACCCGCCGGTGACGAGTCGTCCGGCTTCGAGCAGATAGGCGCTGTCTGCGAGTTCGAGCGCCACCTGCGCGTTCTGTTCCACCACCAGCATCGCCATCTGCTCCTCATTGCGGAGGGTGGCCAGTGCCTCAAAGAGCTCGCTCACCAGTTTCGGTGCGAGGCCGAACGAGGGCTCATCGAGGAGCAGCAGCTTGGGTCGCGACATGAGCGCGCGGGCGATGGCGAGCATCTGCTGCTCACCGCCCGACAGCGTTCCCGCCTGCTGACGCAGACGTTCTTTCAGGCGGGGAAAGCGCTGGAACATCCGTTCGCGATCCGCGGTGATACCCGCGCGGTCGCGTCGCAGCCAGGCGCCCAGCTGGAGGTTCTCGTCCACAGTCAGGTGAGCGAAGGTGCCACGCCCCTCGGGAACATGCGCGACGCCGCGCTGCGCGATGGACTCAGGCGGCAGGCCAGACAGCGGGCGCCCGTCAAGCCGAATGCCACCAGTGCTCTCGACCAATCCGCTCACCGCGCGAAGCAGCGTCGTTTTGCCCGCGCCGTTTGCGCCCAGGAGCGCGGCCACCTGTCCGGATTCGATCGACAGCGTGACGTCTCGCAGCACCGTGATGTCGCGATAGCCGGCGAAGAGATTCTCAATGGCCAGGAGCGCACTCACTGGCGCGTCCCCAGCCACGCGGCAATGACCTCAGGATGGGTTCGGACCTGCTCCGGTGTTCCCTCGGCAATTCTCGAGCCGAAATTGAGAGCGATCACCCGATCGCAGAGCGCTGACACCAGCCGCATCCGGTGCTCGATCATGAGCACCGCAAGACCCGTTTGCTCCCGAAGCGCAAGCAGCGTCTCGGCCAGCTGATCGGCCTCGTCCACCGTGAGCCCGCTTGCGGGCTCATCGAGCAGCAGGAGCCGGGGTGCGGCGGCGAGCGCCCGCGCGAGCTCTACCCGCCTTCGCAGTCCGAGGGAAAGCTCGCTCACCGGTTGCGTCGCCACAGCACTGAGTCCGCAGGCCTCGAGCAGCCTGTCGGTCTTGATTCTGGCGCCCCTCGCCTCTCGCCTGACTGCGGCCAGGGCCAGTGCGTGTGCGATCAATCCCGCGCGATGTTCAGGCTGGGTGCCGGCCAGCACGTTGTCGCGCACCGACATCGACCCAAACAGCGCAAGATTCTGAAAGGTGCGTGCAATGCCGAGCCCGGCGAGCGCATGGGCGGGGACTTCAAGCAACGACTGACCGCAGAAAAAGAGATCACCCGCCTCGGGCGCCTGAAGCCGGCTCACGCAGTTAAGAAGCGTAGTCTTTCCGGCACCATTGGGGCCCACCAGCCCGACGATTTCGCCTGCTGCGAGATCGAAGCTGACGCGATCGATGGCGAGCACGCCGCCAAAGCGCACGCGCAACCTGTCAATCCTGAGAAGCGGGGGAGCCACGTCGCAAGCGGGCGCGAGCAGAATATTGATGTCGCGCTGCAGCGCCGCGTTACTGTGGCTTGATGCCCGCGTTTCTGATCACCTTGCCAAGGGTATCGGCCTGCGCGCGAACGTAGGCGGCAAATTCTGCCGGTGAATTACCCACCGCCTCGAAGCCGAGCTTTTCCAGCCGGTCGAGCACGGTGGGATCCTTGAGGGTTTTCAGCGTGTCGGCGTTCAGTCGGGCAATGATGTCGGCGGGGGTGCCCGCCGGGGCCACCAGCCCGAACCAGGCAACGATCTCATAGTCGGCAAGACCTGCTTCCGCAATGGTAGGCACATCGGGCAGCTGCCGGTCACGCCGGGGGGAGGTGACCGCGATCGCGCGGATTCGGCCCGAGCGAATATGGTTGATGGCAGCCGGAATATTGTCGAAGGTCATGTCGATCTGTCCGGCGATCAGATCATTGAGTGCCGGCGCAGCCCCCTTGTACGGCACCTGCGATAGTTTGGTCCCCGCCATCAGGTTGAACATCTCGGCCGCGAGATGACCGGTGGCCCCGAACGCAGCAGTGCCATAGAGCAGCGGTCGGGGGCTGGTCTTGGCGAGCGCGATCAGTTCAGGCACGGTCTGGGCCGGCAGGCTGGGGTTGACCACAATCACATTGCCCGACACGGCTACCAGCGAAATCATGGCGAGATCGCGCTGCGGATCGTAGGGCAGGTTCGCTCTCATGAAGGGCTGGGTGGCCAGCGTGATGCCCGACATCATCAGCGTGTAGCCGTCGGCGGGCTGACGAACCACGTATTCCTCTGCGATGCTGGTGGTGGCGCCTGCGCGGTTCTCAATCACAGTCGGCTGGCCCAGATAGTCGGCGAGCTTGAGCGCGACCGCGCGCGTGAGGAGGTCGACCGTGCCACCGGCAGATGCGGGCACCACGATCCGTACCGGGCGCGAGGGGTAGCTCTGCGCAAGCGCGCCCGACAGGCAGCAGACTGACAGGGCGATGACGAGCAGATGACGAAGCATGGTCGGAGGCTCCTGGGGCAGGTGACGCCGGACTCTAGCCCACCGGCCCGCGGCTGTTAAGTGGGCGGTGGTGAAATGCGGACGACGCCCGCGCGCGTCACGCGCGAATCCGCGCCGCGAGCGCGGTGGCGCTATCGCGCAGCAGGTTCTGGTCCGCCCCTACCGCAACGAACAGACAACCCTGACCCACGTAGTGGCGGGCGAGCGCCTCGTCGCCGGTGAGAATGCCCGCTGCCTTGCCGCAGGCACGGATTCGTGCAATCGCGCGGTCGATGGTGGCAAGCACCTCGGGATGCTTGGGATTGGCAAGATGCCCCATGGCGGCAGACAGGTCCCCCGGGCCGATGAAGACACCATCGATGCCGTCAACGCGCGCGATCGACTCCAGGTTCTCAAGGCCTTGCAGCGTTTCGACCTGCACCAGTACGCAGATTTCCTCGTGATTGCGCTGCGCATAACCAGGCACCCTGCCGTAGTGACTGGCGCGCGGGGCCCCGGCATAGCCGCGCACGCCCATCGGCGGATAGCGGGTGTAAGCAACCGCCTGTCTGGCCTCATCCTCGGTCTGCACATAGGGCACGAGCAGGCTCTGCGCACCGATGTCGAGCAGACGCTTGAAAGTGACCATGTCATTCCAGGGTGGGCGCACGATCGGCGTGGCGCCGCTGCCTGTCATGGCCTGCAGTTGTGAGAGCACCTGCTGGAGATCATTGGGTGAATGCTCCATGTCAATCAGCAGCCAGTCATAGCCGCAGTGCGCAAGGATCTCGATACTGATCGGGCTGCACAGATGCGACCACAGGCCGATTTGCGTGCGGCCTTCGCGAAGCGCGTGCTTGAAGCGATTCACCGGCAGTTCCATGAGGGTCTCCTTGGTCGGGGTGGGTCAGCGCACGAGGCACGGCCGCTTGGGGTCGAAGGTCCAGCCGGGGATCAGATACTGCATCGCGATCGCATCATCGCGGGCACCGAGCCCGTGTTTCAGATAAAGCGCGTGAGCACGGTCTACCGCGTCCCGGTTGAGTTCCACGCCAAGGCCCGGGCAGGTTGGCACGGCGATATGGCCACCCTCGATCGTGAGCGGATTACGCGTGAGCGCTTCGCCGTCCTGCCAGATCCAGTGCGTATCGATGGCGGTGACCCGGCCCGGCGCGGCGGCCGCGCAATGGGTGAACATGGCAAGCGATACATCGAAGTGGTTGTTCGAATGCGACCCCCAGGTGAGCCCGAACATCTGACAGAGCTGCGCCACGCGTACCGAACCCTGAAGGGTCCAGAAATGCGGGTCAGCAAGCGGAATGTCGACCGACTGAAGCTGCAGGCTGTGCGCGAGTTCGCGCCAGTCGGTGGCCACCATGTTGGTGGCGGTGGGCAGACCGGTGGCGCGGCGGAATTCAGCCATCACCTCGCGGCCAGAGAAGCCACGCTCGGGGCCGCAGGGATCCTCGGCATAGGCGAGTTCGCGATGCCGGTCGCGAAGGAGCCGAACGGCATCCGAAAGCAGCCAGCCGCCGTTGGGGTCCAGCGTGATGCGTGCCTCGGGAAAACGCTCGTGAAGCGCGATGATCGCCTCCACCTCGTCTTCGCCGCGCAGCACGCCGCCCTTCAGCTTGAAGTCGGCGAAGCCATATCGCGCCTGGGCCGCCTCGGCGAGCCGTACGATGGACTTCGCATCGAGCGCGGGTTCGTTGCGCTGCCGTGTCCACGCATCGGTTGCACCCGGCTCGGCGCGATAGCCCAGATCGGTTCGCGTGCGATCGCCGATGTAAAACAGATAGCCCAGCACCTGCACCTGATCGCGCTGCCTGCCCTCGCCCAGCAGGTCGCATACCGGGACGCCCTCGAACTGGCCGAGCAGATCAAGAAGACCGCTCTCCACCGCCGTGACCGCATGAATCGTGACGCGCAGGTCAAAGGTCTGCTGGCCACGCCCCCCCGCATCGCGTTCACCAAAGCGCGCGCGGATCGCGTTAAGCGTGGCGCGCCAGGCGCCGATGGGCTGGCCTTCAACCAGCGCCCGGGCCTCCTCGAGCGTCGTCCGGATTCGCTCCCCGCCCGGCACTTCACCCACGCCGGTGGCTCCGCTCGAGTCGGTGAGCACCACCAGATTGCGAGTGAAAAAAGGCGCGTGCGCGCCGCTCAGATTGAGGAGCATGCTGTCATGGCCGGCTACCGGGATGACCTGCATGCGGGTGACGATCGGGGTACGCGTCATGGGGAGGGTAGGATTGGGGGTTGAGGCAAACGCAACTGCCGGCATTGTGCCTTGCCGGCGCGCATCGCCGAAAGGAGCACGCATCATGAACCGTCGTCAGCTGATCGCGGCCGGCGCTGCACTCGCCTGCAGCCCGGTGGCTTCACCCGTGTGGGCGCAGAACGCCTGGCCCGCGCGGCCGCTGCGAATGGTGATTCCTTTTCCCCCTGGCGGGCCCACCGACGCGTTCGCCAGGCTCTATGCCAGCGCCCTGGGTCAGCAGCTTGGCCAGCCCGTGGTGCTCGAGAACAAGGCCGGCGCATCGGGTGCGGTGGGCGCGTTGGAGGTTCGCCGCAGCGCGCCAGATGGCTACGCGCTTCTCTTTGGAACCGCGTCCACGCATGTGCTCTACAACCTGATTCAGCCCAAGCCGCAATTCGATGCGCTGGCTGACTTCGCGTGGGTGGGTGTCCTGGGCGGCGCGCCGCTGGTGTTTGCGGTGCATCCGCAGATGCCCGCCACACTCAAGGAGCTGGTTGCACGTTCGCGCGCGCAGCCGGGAAGCCTGAGCTATGGCTCGCCAGGCAGCGGCACCATGATGCACATCGCCGCCGAGCGCTTGAAGCAACTCACCGGCGCGCAGATCGCGCATGTGCCTTACAAGGGCAGTGCACCGGCGAGGCAGGATCTGCTGGGTGGCACGCTGCAGATGGCGATCGATACGCTTGGGCCGATGCTGCCGCAGCATCAGGCGGGCAAGGCGCGCATCGTCGGCATCGCAAGTGCTCGTCGTGCAGCTACGGCGCCTGATATCCCGACGGTGGCCGAGTCAGCTGGCCTCGCCGAGCCCTTCGAGGCCATGCTCTGGAATGTGGTGACCGTGCCGCGCGAAACACCGCCCGACCTGGTTCGCACGCTCGCCGAGGCGAGCCGTCGCGCGATGGCCGACCCGGCGCTCCGCTCGCAGCTCGAAGCGCAGTCGATGTTTGCCGATATTCATTTCGGTGCGGAGGCTGAGCGCTTTGCCCGCGCGGAGGTGGCCAAATGGAAACCGATTGTTGATCAACTGGGTGACCAGGCCCGAGGCTGAAACCATGGCTGAACATCTCATCCCGATTCGTTCAACGCTCGCGCTCGAGATCGCCGATCGGATCTGTATCGAAGCGCTCAGACTGCGGCGGGCCAACGGGCTGTTGCCGCTTACCGTGGCGGTGCTTGATGCGGGCGGCAATCTGGTGAGTTTCCGACGCGAAGACGGTTGCGGGGTACTACGCGCCGACATCGCCATGGGCAAGGCCTGGGGCGCCCTTGGCATGGGCATGTCGACCCGACAGATTCGCGACCGGCTTGCTAATCGGCCCACCTTCCAGTCGGCGCTCGCTGCGGCCTCCGATGGACGCTTCATCCCGACGCCCGGGGGCGTGCTGATCATCGATGCAGACGGTCAGGCGATCGGCTCGGTGGGTATCAGTGGTGACGCCTCGGATAAAGACGAGTTCTGCGCGATCGGCGCCATTCGGGCGGCGGGCCTCGCTGCCGAGCCACCCGAACCGCAGACCGACTGGAATGATGCGAAGCTCTGACCCGATCGCGGTCGGTTAACGAATACGCGGTCCACCACCGATCAAGGAGACACCACTGATGAGCCTCAACGAAATCGTAGCGCGCATGCGCCGGCTGCCTTGCATGATCATGGTCGCGCTCTGGGCTGTGGCAGGGGCGGTGGGCACAAGCGGGTTCGCAGGCGGGCTGGGTGTTGCGCTCGCGGGCGGCGCGCTTGGCCTTGGCATTGCCCCCGTCGCCATCGCACAGCCGGCTGCGCCGCCGCCGCCCGCTGCCCGCGACGAATTTCGCGTCACACTGCTCGGTACCGGCAGTCCTGCGCCCAACATGCGCCGCTTCGGTCCTGGCGTGCTGGTGCAGGCCGGTGGCAAGGTGCTACTGATTGATTGCGGGCGCGGCGTGACCCAACGACTGCGCCAGGCCGGATTGAAGCTCGGGCAGGTCGATGCGCTCTTCATCACACACCTGCATTCCGATCATATCGTCGGCATCCCCGACCTCTGGCTCACCGGCTGGCTCGAAGCCGAGTATGCGCAGCGTCCCGGCCCGTTTGTGGTCTACGGACCAGTCGGTACGCGTCAACTCATGGATGGGCTCGCCCGTGCTTTCGACTGGGACATCCAGGCCCGGATCGCTGATCAGAATCTCAAGCCCGATGTGATCCGGGCTGATGTCACGGAATTTCAGCAGGGCGTGATCTACGACCGCGACGGCGTGAAGGTCACCGCCATTACGGTGGATCACGGCGAGCTTCTGAATCCGGCGTTCGGCTTCCGGGTTGATTACGGCGGCCGTTCGGTCACGGTATCGGGCGACACCCGCTTCAGTGAAAACCTCATCTCGCAGGCCTCGGGCAGCGATCTGCTCATTCATCAGGTGGCAGCGGTGCGGCCCGAGCTTCTGAAGAACCCGGTCATCAAGGTGATTCTTGCGCACCACACCAAACCCGATGAAGCCGGCGTGGTGTTCAGCCGCGTGAAGCCCCGGCTCGCGGTGTTTTATCACTTCGTGCTGCTGGGCATGCCCGGCACGCCCCCGGTCAACGAGAAAGACGTCTTCGAGCAGGCGCGGCAGACCTATGACGGCCCGCTCCTGATCGGTGAAGACCTGATGGCCTTCCGGCTTGATGCTGGCAGCGTGGTGCAGATCGCGCCTCGCGCGCCCTGAGAAAGGATCCGACCTTGAACGTAAGCCCACTCGATGGAATCTGGCGCCTGGTCCAGGCTCGCGCCAGCGATCAACATGGCCGGCCGCTGCCGCCGCCTTACGGACTTGAGCCGCTTGGCATGGTGCAGATCCAGAACGGTCGGATGCTCGCGGCGCTTTGCAACGGCGATGCGTCGCTCGCATCCGACCAGGCCCGGGAATTTGTCTCGTATGGCGGGCCCTGTAGCTTCGATGGGAAGCGGCTGAGCACCGATGTCGAACTGTCCGCTCGCGCTGACTGGCGCGGTGCACCGCAGGTTCGAGAAGCTGAACTCGACGGGGATCGCCTGGTGCTCAAGCCCCCGCTACGCGAGTATGGCGGCGTGCTGCAGCAGCGTGAACTGATCTGGGAGCGAATCTGGCGGCCTCAGGCCTGAGCTCACAGGCCGGTCAGACCACTTTCGCGCCGGGTCATGCGGGTCAGTCCCTGCTCCAAAAGCCCTGGCTGCTCCGAGATCAGTGTGAACGCCTGCCGCGCGCGCGTGATGCCGGTGTAGAGCAGTTCACGGGTGAGCGCTGAGCCGCTGTGTGCTGCCAGCACTAACGCGGTGTGCTCGAACTCGGAGCCCTGGCTTTTGTGAACCGTTGCGGCAAAGGCCGTCTCCACTTGCGCGAGCCGGCCGGGCGATACAGCGCGTACGCCCTCGGGGTGCGGGAAGTAGACGCGCAGGCGGTCGGCGGCAGACGCACCGGGCAGTGCAATGCCGACATCGCCGTTGAAGATGCCGATTGCTGGCGCATTACGGGTCACCATGACCGGACGCCCCGCGTACCAGGCCCCGACCGGGCTGAGTAATCCTGCCGCAGCGAGCGCGCTCTCGATCGCGCGGTTGAGGCCGCTCACCCCCCAATCGCCCTCGCGGACGACGCACAGCACCCGAAACCGGTCGAAGGCCTCGAGGATGCTGCGTACCCATCGCTGATGTGCCTCGATATCGCCGTCGGCGGGCCGCGCGCGAAGCTGTGCGAGGTAGTCGCGATAGGAGTTCCGCGCGCCCGGCCTGCCGTTGACCGCCAGCGCCACCACCTGCGACAGGCTGCCGCGGCTCGCGCCAAACACCGGCGCCGTGTCGTCCGCACCGATATGCGCCGCCACTTGCTCGGGATCGACGGCGTTATTGACCGCGCGGGCGAGCGCAGCGATGGGGCCCGAGAAGCGATGACGCTGCTCGAGGACGATAATCTGCCCGGTGAGCGCGGTGGGTGCCCGCTCATCGGGGAAGAGGCTCAGGCTCGCCTGTGGGCTCGAGGATTCGGCGGGCTGGAAGATATTCTCGGATGGCAATGTCTCACCGGTTGCCGCCTCGATGAACCGGGCCGTCTCGTGGTCATAGCGCGCCGCGAGCAGCGGGCCGCAGAGATCGCCCAACACTGCGCCGGCCTCCACGGAGGCGAGCTGATCCTTGTCTCCGATCAGGACCAGGCGCGCCGACGGGGGCAGCGCCTGCAGCAGGGCCGCCATCATTTCGAGGTGAACCATCGATGCCTCATCAACGATCACCAGGTCGGCTGCGATCGGATGCGCGGCGTGGTGGCGAAATCGACGCGTGTGCGGCGAGGCGCCAAGCAGGGCATGGAGCGTACGGGCCGGGCCGATCTGATGGCTGAGCGAAGCGACATCCATCGCGGGTCGCAGCGCATCGGACAGTGCCTGGAGTGAATGATCGATCGACTGGCGCAGCCGCGCCGCGGCCTTGCCAGTTGGTGCGGCGAGCGCGACTCGCAGCGGCGCGGGCCCCGGGTGTATTGCGGCGAGCAGTGCGATGAGACGCGCAGCCGTATGCGTCTTGCCTGTACCGGGCCCGCCGGTGAGGATCGCCAGTCGCCCGCGGGCGGCGATCGCGCAGGCAATCCGCTGCCAGTCAGGTGGGCGGCGTGACCTGGTAGCACTCGGGTCGGTCGTTCCCGAGCCAGACGGCGCCTTCGTCGCAAGCGGCGCCTGCGGCCCGGGTGCGGCCTGTTCGAAGAGGCGCGTGATCCAGCGTCGCAGTGCCGGTGCATCCACCGAATCGCGCAGGCTGCTCCGCGCGCGGATCGCGCTCGCTACGATTTGCTCGTAGTGCCAGTAGCGGCGCAGATAGAGCCTGGGCACCGGGCCTGCGCAGTCGAGGATCATCGGCTCGCCCTGGTCGGTCGCGGCCGCAGCGACCCAGACCGCGCGGCTTGCGCGCAGCACCGCCAGCCAGGCCGCAGGATCAGCGGGCAGGCTTTGCCAGAGTTGCAGGGCGTTCGGCTGCGCTTCCGGAGGCCAGTCAAACAGCGGCGCATCTGCCTGGCAGAGCGCATCGATCGGCAGGCAGCTGTGGCCCATTCCCTCCACGCGAGCGAGGAGGGCCGCGGCAATCTCCAGCGGGTCCCCGGTGTGCGGGTCGAGCGACGCGATGAAGGTGGCGAAGGCGCGATCGAGCCGGCGCAGCCCCCCTGCGCACATCAGCTCGCCAAGCACATCCCGCGTCATGGCGCGACCTCGGCCTTGAGCAGCCGGTCGAGAGCGTCGAGGAGCGCGAGGACCTCGGCATTGGCTGGCATGGCGTATTCGCCCTGCACCGGGCCGTCGATTCCGCGCACAAACCAGTAGATCGCCCCGCCCAGTTGGCGCGCGGGCTGGTAGGCCTCGCCCAGCCGCGATCGGAGCAGCCGGTGGAGCGCAAGCAGATAGAGCGCAGCCTGCACGTCGTAGCGGTGGCGTGCCATCTCTGATTCGAGCGCTGCGCGGTCGTAAGCGCTGGCATTGCGTCCCACCTGATTGGTCTTGTAGTCAAGCACCCAGAACCGACCCTGATGCTCGAAGACCAGATCGGCATAGCCCATCAGCATGCCGTTCAGCTGTCGGGTGGCGAGCGCCGGGCGTGGCTGACCGCCCAACAGGTGTCGCCGGCACAGCGCGTCAACTGCACCCGCCTGCAGATGCGCAGCCGGCATCCAGAACTCCATCTCGGGCAGGCGTTCATGCAGGTCGGTGAGCCGGGCGCCGAGGCTGGGCAGGCGCGTCTCAAACAGCGCACCAAGCCAGCGCTCCACCGCCTCACGCCAATCGCCGCGGTTTGCACGCTCGCAGCGGGCGGCGAGCTGCGCCTGAAGCGCGGGGCGGTTGGCGAGCGCGAAGCCCTCGCGATCCAGCCACTCGAGGAGGCCGTGAATGAAGTCGCCCGAGGCCCGCCCGCCCGGGAACCTGTGCCAGGGCGCGGGATCGCCGCGAAGCGGACGATGCGGCCCGATCGCGGGGGCTGCATCGTCTTCGTCAGCCGCGCGGTCTCGGACCCAGGCGGGCGAGAATGCGGCATCGTCCAGATCGCGCGTGAGGAGCGAGTAGCTGGCGGGTGACCAGTGCCGCTCGAAATTCGCGGCATATGCGGGTCGCGTGGCAAGCGGCGGGCGTGCAAGGCTTGCGCTCACCCGAGAGCAATCGCTTTGCGCGGGGACGGCTTCGAGCGCGATCTGCGTCCCAAAGCGCGTGTGAGCGTCTCGCGCGAGCGCCTCCAGCTGCGCGAACCAATCGTCCGGAGTCCGCTCGACTTCTCCGCCCAGCAGTCGCCCGGCCGCGCTCTGATGCGTGGCGGGACGTGTGTTTCTTCCGATCTTCTGCAGCCCGAACCCCATCCAGATCGCATGCCGGGCGCGGGTCATGGCGACATAGAAGAGCCGTAGTTCCTCGCGCAACTGCTCGAGCTCAGCGTGGGCGCGGTCGTCCGCGTCAGGCTCGAGCCGGAGCGTCCGTTCGCCCGCCTCATCGATCCGGTTCACAAAGGAGGCGACGCGCTTGCCCGCCGATTGAGCGCTGGATGCGAAGGGCAGACACACCACCGGATATTCGAGGCCCTTGCTCTTGTGAACCGTCACGATCTGTATCAGGTCGTCATCACTTTCAAGGCGTAGCAGATGCTCCTCGGTGCGCGCATCGTTGGCCTCGGCGATACGGCTTGCGAGCCAGCGGATGAGCGCCTGCTCGCCATCGAGCTCGACGCTTGCATGCTGCAGCAGGTCCGCCAGGTGTAGCCAGTTGGTGAGCCGCCGCTCGCCATCGGCAAGCGGCCGCCAGCGCGCGGGAAGACCGGTCTCGTGGAGGCTTCTGCGCATCATAGCGAGCACGCCGCGCTCGGCCCATACGGTTCGGAGCTGCCGCAACCGGTCGCACTGTGTGTCGAAGGCCTCGTCATCAACCATCAGTCGTTCGAGCTCGGCAAGGCTGAGTCCGGCTGTGCGCGTGGCGAACGCCGCCCGGACCAGTGCCAGATCGGCGGGGGCTGCGACCGCGCGCAGCCAGCGCAGCAGATCCCTGGCTTCCTCCGTGGCAAAAACCGAATCGCCCTCTGACAGATACACCGATGCAATGTTGCGGCGTCTCAGTTCACGGCGCACTGCCTCGGCCTCGCGGCCGGTTCGCACCAGCACCGCGATGTGGCGCGAGCGAAGGCGCGTCCATCCGCGGTCCGGATCCTGAAAACCTGCGGACGAGTCGTTGAGCCAGGTGGCAATGCGCTCGGCACAGCGCTCAGCAAACAGGCGGCGACTCGATTCGCGCGAGCGAACTGTGCAGTCGTATTCGAGGGTCATGGCCGCGGCGGGGCCTGCAGCGGTGACAAACGACTCGGTGCGGCCGCGGGCGGCAGCGGGTTGAAACGGGATCGGCTGGCTGCGAGCCGAGCCGAAGAGGAAGGCGCCTGACCAGCCATCGCTTGCGCTCACGCAGCGCTCCTCTGCGCGCAGGAACCAGCTGTTCACCGCATCCACCAGTGCGCGCGTCGAACGGTAATTGGTGTCCAGCGCATAGTGCCGCCCGGCAGTCGCGGCACGCGCACGCAGATAACTGTGAATGTCGGCGCCGCGGAACTGGTAAATCGACTGCTTCGGATCTCCGATGAGAAATAGCGCATGCTGCGGATCGTTGTCGGCACAACGATAGAGCGCGTCAAAGAGCCGATATTGCGCGGGCGAGGTGTCCTGGAATTCATCGATCAGTGCGACCGGATAGCGCGCCAGAACGGCTTGCCGTAAGGCGCCCGCGTGGTCGCCCTCGAGCGCCTGGGCGAGGCGCTCGACGATGTCGCTGAAGCCGAAGGTTCGTGACTGGGTCTTGAGCGCTTTGAGGCGACCCGCCACCGATGCCGCTGCATGGATGCGGATCGCGGTGTGTGGCTTGGGTAGCCTATCGATGGCTTCCAGGAGTTGCGCCAGTGCCGCAAACTCACCGGGCAGTTCGAGCGGGGGCGCCCCAGGGGCGCGTCGCGAGAGCAGATCAACAGGACTCAAGCGCGATCGAGCTGTATCGCTTTTCAGGAGTGTCGCGCCAACCGGATCCTGCGCCCAGCGGCTGATGTCCTCGAACCAGCGCCTGAAATCGGCGCGACGAAACGCCTTCGGTAGCCAGTGATCCGGATGCTGGTCGATCTGCAGATCGACCCAGTCGCGCATCGATTGCGCGCGCGCGGCCCAGCCTGCGCTCAACTCAGCAAGCGCATCCGCATGCATGCGGGTAGCGTGTGCGATGCACTCGCTGAGCGACTTGCTGGGATGCGGCCAGGCCTGTTTTTCCGTGAGAAGACGCGACACATCGGCGAACATCGCATCGGGAGTTCGATAGTGCGCGAGGAGGCCTTCAAGCGCGGGCCCTGCAAGCGGATAGCATTGCTGTCGCCAATAGTCCTGGACGGCTTCGCGCACTAGCGCCTGCTCGTCTGCGATCAGTGTTTCATCAAAAGGATGCCCGGTATCGAAGGCGAATTCGCCGAGCATGCGCTGGCACCAGGCATCGATGGTGAACACCGCCGATTCATCCATGGCCTCGGCTGCGGTCGCGAGCCGCCAGGCAGCCAGCGCTCGCGCATCCGGGTCGCGATAGCCCGCGAGGAGCTCCTGGAGAAAGGGGTCATGGGACGCGGGCTGCGCCAGGCCCCGGAAGCAGCGTGCCGCCTCAATCAGTCGGCTGCGGATCCGGTTTGATAACTCGCGGGTGGCTGCCCGGGTGAACGTCATGACCAGGATGTCGGCAGGCATCAGCGGTTTACCGAAGCCCGTGGGTTCCGGGCTGGTCTCGCCATGACCCAGGACCAGCCGCAGGTAGAGCGCCGCAATGGTCCAGGTCTTTCCGGTACCGGCACTCGCTTCGATCAGGCGGCTGCCAAAGAGCGGCAGGCGGTAAGCGTTCAGTGCCTGGGTCATTCGTCGGCCCGTCCCGAGTGCGGTTCCGTCGCGCCCTCGACCTCGAGATGGGGCAGGGCCGTGACGTGGGTGCCGATCCAGCGGACCAGTTCGGCATAACACCCGTTGGCAAGGCTGGCGAACCGGCCGTCGGCTGTAAGCGCCTCGAAATCAGGGAACAATCGCGCAAGAACCGGATCTGCGACCTCACCGCGAACATGCTCGCTCCCCTCATAGACTGCGGCGGCGTCGTCCTCGCTTTGCGTATCGCAATATTCGATGGCGGTTTTGGCGGCGACCGGCAGGGGTTCGGCGCATGCCTCGCGATATAGCGCGAGTAGTTCAAGCAGGCGCTCGCGCGCGTGATCAGGATCGGGCGGGCGGGCCCTGACCGTTGCATCGCGTCCCACGAGGACCAGCTGATCGGACAGGCCTGCTGCGCCCAGCAGCAGGGCTTGCACCCAGGTCTCGATAAGACGATACGGCATGGGCCCGCGCTTGGCAGGGGTAGCGAGCAGCGTGTTCGCGCTCGCATGAAGTTGAATCGCCGGCTGCGTCACATCATTCGCAGAAAATCGGGGAGGCGTGAATGCTTCGATCAGGGTACCGCCCAGCTCGATTCGAAGCGGCAGTCGCTCAAGCGTATGCGGGTGCCGGTCGCGCTCTGCCATCCACGCGCGTACGGGCTGCGCGGCCAGCTCGGCCAGGGCCCTCCGGTGCGTAACGCCTGGTCCGCCCAAGGGAAGCCGGCCCTCACGCTCGAGTCGCAGGAGGCGTCCCTCGATCAGGCGCGCGGGATCGGTGGTCGGGCGGCCCTCCGCGGGCTCGCCGCGCAGCTCAGCGAGCACCCCTTGCGTGATCGAATCGAGCAGCTGGTAGGTGTCCAGGGAATCCAGCGTGAACGGTTCGTCGTCGGCCTGCCGGGGTTCGTCTTCGCTCAGAAAAATACCCAGGGTGGATTCGAAATAGGCGCGGGGCGGATTACGCAGGAGCCTGACGAGTGCGGGGGCGCTGAGCCGCAGCGGAGCAGGTGCGGGCGCTGGTGCCGGAGGCGGGGTCGGAATGGCGGCGGAAATCGTGGCGGAAATTGCGACCGGATCGCCTGAAGGGGCGGAATCCTCATCAACAGCTGCGCGCCACTCATGCGCATGAGTGAAGAGCGCACTTCCCGCCTCGAAATACCGGCGACTGAATGGCTGCAGGGGGTGAGTGGTCGTTCGATCGTCCACGGTCTGGGCGGACCAGCGCGCAATCAGATAATCGCGCAGTTGCGCGACCAGCACCGAGGGCGGCTGCTCGCTGTCGTCCCGGACGCTTCGTCCGCTCCAGCTCACATACAGCACGCGCCGGGCAGACAGAAGCGCCTCCAGCATCATCTGACGATCATCGTCGCGCCGGGCACGGTCGCCCGGCCGGCGCTGGCCCGCGAGTGCGATCAGATCGAAGTCGGGGCGTGCGGCGCGGCGCGGATAGTCACCATCATTCATACCGATGAGGCACACGACGTCGAACGGAATCGCGCGCATCGGGGTAAAGGTACAAAAGGTGACGCCCCGACCGCGGAAGGCTCGGCCGAGTGTGGGCGCATCAAGCGTAGTGAGCCAGGCCTCGCCCGCCACTGAAATCGGAATCGCCTCCTCGAAACCCGCGGCCTCGCAGTCGGCGCTCCAGCGCTCGAGGGCGGTTTCAAGCGCCTTCAGGATGCCACGGTCGGCCGGGCTGTCGGCACGAACCAGATCGGTGAGCAGGCGCTGAAACCGGCTCGTCCAGCCCGCGGGGGGCATTGGGGTCGCACACGTGCGAAGCCAGTCACCGAGCACCTCCAGCAGACCCGCGAGGGCGCCTGCAAGCTCGGCCTCGAGCCCGCCGACCTCGTCAAAGGGTTCAATGCCGTCAAAGGGCTCACCGGATGCAGCGCGGGCCTCACCCACTGCCCAGCCGAGCAGCATTCGCCGCAGGCCGAATGCGGCGGTGTTGACATCGCCCGCTTCACCCAGGCCGAGGAGGCTTCGCTGCTCGCGATCGAGACCCCACCGGATACCCGCCTCCCGCATCCAGCGCATGAGCCGGGGAAGGCCGTCGGGCTCCACGCCAAAGCGCGCAGCGATCGCCGGCACTTCAAAGAGCGCGCAGAGTTCTGAGAGCGTGCAACGCTCATCGCGAATACGCAGCACCCACTGCAGGGCCACCAGAAGCGGGCTGCTGCCGCGTGCGGCGAGGTCGGCGATATCAAAGGGAATGTGACGGCGATCGCTGTCGGCGTATTGCCCGAACACCGCGCGGATCGCGGGCGCAAAGCGGTTGATGTCGGGAACCATCACGATGATGTCGCGGGGCCGAAGCGCCCGCGCGGCGGACGGCTCAGCGGGGGGTTCGGCCAGGAGCTCAAGCAGCTGGTCGTGCAGCACCTCAAGCTCGCGCACGGGTCCGTGAGCAATGTGAAACACGATCGATTGGTCGCACGCGGGAACCGGTGGGCGCGCCTTCCCGTCAAGGGGTTCCAGGTCGCGAATCTGCTGCTGCACCTGCGACAGGAGCGATGTGCCCGGCGGCTCCTCGTCGTCGAACAGGTCGATCCGATTGAGATCAAAGCGCGATTTCGCCTGCTCGGCATCATCAAATTCATCGAGCAGCCGCACGAAATCCCGCGACTGTCGCCCCCACGCTGCAAGCAGCGGGTTGCCATAGTGATGCATCTGATCGAACCTGACTTCCGCAAGGTCCTGGCCATCACGAAGCCGGTGACGGCGCCGCGCCGCGCGAAGAAGCTCGCGTCCCTCGAGGATGTCAGCCCAATGAAAGCGGCAGGGGTTGGGAACGGCGAGCAGCACCTGTGCATGTCGGGCAAGCGCAGCCAGTAGGCGAAGCGTGGGATAGGGGAGGCTGGACAGCCCGAACACCACCACCCGGCGCGGCAGCGCAGCCGTTCCGGCATCGCCGGGTGCGCGCCGGGTGAGCGCGTGAACGACCCGATCATGAACATGCGGCCGGATCAGTGCGCGCTCCTCAGGCGCGAGGTCGGCGAGCACGCGCTGCCATACCAGCGCCTGCCAGCGCTGCTCGGGCCGCAGCCGCTCACGGTCGCCTCGCGCGGTGATGAGCACCTCCTCGCCTGCTGCCCAGCAATCCAGCCAGTCCGGACGGTGGACCTGATACTGGTCGAACAGATCGGCGATCTGCAGCGCGAGCTGATGGCGGCGGCGCGGCTCGCCCTCACCCAGATAGTTGGTAAGCGGTGCAGTGATGGCCCCGGGGTCGGCGCGGCGGGCCAGGTCGGTCAGCACCCGCATCAGCCGCCAGGTCAGTGTGGCGCGGTCAAGCGGCGACCGCTCGGGCACACTGTCCGCACCCAGCACCTGCCGGTAGAGCCGCCACTGGAATTGCCCCGGCAATTGCAGACCGAGGGCCGCACACACGCCGCGACGCTGTGCAAGCGCCATCTTCAGCCACTCCCCGGTGCCATTGCTCTGCACCAGAACGATCTCGGACTCGAGCGGCGCGAGCGGATAGCGGGTCATGAACTCGCCCACCGCATCGAGCAGCATCTCGATCCGGTTGCCGTGAAATGCCACAAAACCAGGACGGAGCGCGGGCGTGTGCAAGGTGTGCAGCAACTTTCGGAAAGTGCGTGGCGGGGCGCGGTGTGGTGCACTGTCCGGGCACAATCGGCCCGGGTCAGTCCCCGCACAATAAACCGATGAACCGTCCGTTATCAAACCTGTCGCGAACCTGCCCCGGAGAACGCCTCCGGTCCGGGTCGTGCGTGTCATGAACGCACGCCGGGTTCTGGTGCTCGGCGCAAGCGGAACCATCGGCCGGGCGGTGGTTCGAAGCCTCCTCGACCGCGGCCACGATGCAGTGTGCCTGGTGAG
>JAGWXN010000226.1 GCA_018969885.1 Betaproteobacteria bacterium
GGCGCCGCCCGTATCGAAACCAACGAGGCGGTTTGCAAGGCCTTCCGCCCGAAGAGCGCAGCCGCCAAACCTGCCGGCGGCTGAATTCCAACTGGCCGCTGAGCGCCTGCCGCCAGGCGACCCAGTACGGGGTCAGCCCATCCGCCGGCGCGCGTCCATGACGCCAGCCACCCGCCTCAGGGCAACCAGGGTTCGCTCGAGCTGCGCCGCGTCAGAGGCCTCGATCGTGAACCGCATCAGCGCCTGCTGCTGACGGCTGAGGGTGTTGACCGCGGTGACATTCAGCCGATCCCTCGCAAACACATCGGATACGTCGCGTAACAACCCCTGCCGGTCATTCGCGCGCAACTCGATCTCAACAGGAAAACGGCGCTGATCGGACGCGCCACCCGCTTTGAGCGCGCGCGGATCCCAGCTGGTGTCGATCACCCGCTCCGGTGCCTCCCGGGCCAGCCGGGAAAAGGTCGGACAATCGGTCCGGTGGACGGAAACGCCGCGTCCCCGCGTCACAAAACCTGATACGGGATCGGGAGGCAGTGGACGACAGCATCGGGCCAACTGATTCATGAGTGAGTCCATGCCCACCACCAGCACCGACCCGGCGCGCTGCGGGCTTGCGCTGGTTGCCGGGCGAGTCAGCCGCTGCATCAGCTCGGGCTCGGTTGGCGCGGGCGCATCATCGACAGCGCCCCGTACCGCCTCTTCAAGCTGGCGCGGACCGATCTCCTCACGCGCGACCGCCACAAACATCGCCATCGGATCGGGCTCGCCAAGCCTGCGAGCCAACTCCTCAAACGACAGGGCGGTGCTGCCCTCCCTCTGCAACACCCGCTCAATGCGCTCGCGCCCTCCCGCAGCATCGCGGGCCAGCTCGAGCGCGTTGAACCACTGACGCACCTTGCCGCGCGCGCGCGGGCTGGCCACATAACCAAGCGAAGGATTCAGCCAGTCTCGGGACGGTCCCTCTGCACTGCCCTCCTTGGCTGCAACAATCTCAACGGTCTGACCGCTCTGGAGCGGCCGATTAAGCGGAATCAACTGACCATCGACCCTTGCGCCGCGGCAGCGGTGACCGAGACCGGTATGAACGTGATAAGCAAAATCGACTGCGGTCGACCCTGCGGGAAGCTCGATCACCCGTCCCTGTGGCGTGAGCGCATAGATCAACGCAAGCTCGGGCTGCGCGGCCTCGACCCCAGCGCCACCGAGGGCCTGGCCCACCTCACGCTGCCAGGCAAGCAGCTGCCGCACCCAGTCGATGCTTCGCTCGACAGCAACCGACGGCGATACCGACCCGGTGCGCCCCGCCTCTTTGTAGCGCCAGTGCGAGGCCACCCCGTACTCCGCGAACCGGTGCATGTCAGCGGTGCGGATCTGAACCTCCAAAGGTAACCCGTCCTCGGCCACCACCACTGTATGGAGAGACCGGTAACCGTTAGGTTTGGGACGCGCAATGTAGTCGTCATACTCGGAGGCCATCGGCGTCCAGAGACTGTGCACCTGATCAAGCGCCTGATAGCAGTGGGCCACACTCTCTACGATCACCCGCAGACCACGCAGGTCCTGAATCGTATCGAGGTCACGCCGCTTGCTCTGCATCTTCAGATGAATGCTGTACAGATGCTTGGGCCGACCACTCACCTGCGCGCTCAAGCCTTGCGCAGACAGCGCACTCGACAGTCGAGCTACCGCCGCTTTGACGAAGGCCTCGCGGGCTGTACGCTTTTCCTCCAGCTGAGCGGCGAGCAACCGGTACGTCTCGGGCTCAAGAAAGCGAAAAGCGAGATCCTCCATCTCCCACTTGATCTGCCAGAGGCCAAGGCGATTCGCGAGTGGGGCCAGCACGTCGAGGGTTTCGCGACTCACCGCACGATCTGGCACCTGACCGCTACGCGCGCAAAGCCGCAGCGTTTGGAGGCGCGAGGCAAGCGACAGCAGCACAACGCGGATGTCATCAGCCATCGCGAGCATCATGCGGCGAAGCATTTCATGCTGCGCCTGCGCTGCACTCGCCAAGCCGCCGCCAGCGCTCAGCCGCACCAGTTGCCGAATACGCTCAACCAGATGAGCGAGCACCGGATCGAAGTCCCTTGCAATCGCCGATACCGGCCAGAGCTCAGCGGGGCGGACAAGCCAGGCGGCGGCCTGCGCGGTTTCATCGACACCGAGGTCGGCGAGGATGGCCTCTACGCCCTCGGCATGTGCGATTACCGGTAAGCCATCGCTCAAGGCATCGGCCTTGACGAGCGCCCGCGCGAGCGCCCTCGCCCGCGAGAGAAGGCTCGCGTGCGCGGCGGCATCAGCGGCTACGTCGACGGACTGCGGCGCGCCTGGTTCAGGACGTGTTGTCATACCGGAAACAGGATGCCACGTTCAGGCGTCAAGGTGGATGCGCCGGACTGGCATTAGACTCTCGGCCCATGCTGACACGTTGGTTCACTCGCCCCGCAAAAAAACCAGGCATCTCCCGCGAGGTCTGGGAAGCGTGCGCTGCCCAAATGCCCTTCCTCGAGGCGTTCACGCCTGCGGCGCGCGAACGCCTGTTCGATCTCGCCGACGGGTTCGCCGCCCGAAAACACTTCACCGGCACACATGGGTTTGCCATCACCGATGCCGTTCGCGCGGCAATCGCACTCCAGGCATGTCTGCCGGTCCTGCGGATGGGCCTTGGCCCCTACGATGATTTCGTTGAGATCATCGTCTATCCCGATCGTTTCATCACACCGCGATCGCACGTCGACGACAGCGGCGTGGTTCATGAGTCGATTGAGGAGTTATCGGGCGAGACCATGCCCGGCGGGCCGGTGGTACTGGCATGGCCCGATGTGGACCCCGCCATGGGCGCGCCAGGGCTCTCGGTGGTCATTCATGAGTTTGTCCATAAGCTGGACATGATGGACGGTGAGGCGGACGGGATTCCGCCACTTCCTGCCGCTGCCCGCGCACGCTGGGCCCAGCGGATAGAGGCTGCCTACGAGCAGTTCTGCGAGATGCTCGAGGAGGTTGAAGCCACCATTCCAATTGATGTTGACCCAGAGTCTGAAGCCGCCGATGCCTTCTATGCGCAGTTGCCGCTTGACGCCTACGCAGCCACCGATCTCGCTGAGTTTTTCGCCGTGGCGTCCGAGGCGTTTTTCACAATGCCCGAAGCCATCGCCCACGCTTTCCCGGATCTTTACGCCATGTTCAGCCACTACTTCGGCTGGGAGGCCAACCCCGCTCACCACGACGCGCTAAGCCCCGGACCGGGCTGATAGCGAATCGAACGGGGCGCGGCGTTCGCTCGGATAAGTTGAGGGTCAGGATGGCGAGAGGCCGCACGCACCGGGCACCCAGATTTCGCGTTCTCCGCCAATTTGCAGAAAGCCGGGTGGACGGTCGGCTCTGATTGATTGGTGAGCCGACGAGTCGGTCGCGGCGGCGACCCCAGGCGGCACAGCGGCAAGCCCGCCCGATAAATCATCGGCCCCGCCTGGCGCCCCTTGCGGCGGGTTTTGCCAACCATTCTCAGAAGTGACGGACATTGACAGATCCGCACCCCCAAAGCGCTTTGCGCCCGCACCGCTGGGTGTGCGGGCCGAGAGACGCGCTGCCGATTGCATTCTAGCTTCGCCCACCACCTTCACGGGTAGACGTGGAAGAACGCGGCCGCTGTGATCGAGGCCGCTGAACTGGGCACATGCGGGGGCCTGGTCGCCACGGAGCCCGCGCTTTGGCGCAGCACCATCCGACCCGGCCAGGGCCGACTCAGCCGCCCCCGGTCCATCGAACCTGAGCGCGCCCAGATACGGGCGTTCGCCGGCTTCGCAGCCGCTCAATATCCGTGCAGCCCAGCTGATGAATCGCCCTGCGAGCGGGACATGAAGCGGCACCCCGACCGAGAGTTCCAATCGGAGAACGCCGGCTTCGCGAAAGGTTTGCCCCGAAGCCGGACCAACCGGCTCTGCCGTCGGGAAATCCGAGCCGGACGCACCGATTGAGCCAGAGGCGGCCGCACCGGCCGAACCCAAAGCGGATGCCATCGGCGCGAAGTCCATGTCGCCACCGGTGCGACCCGCGACGGGCAGCGGCACCCCATAGCGTGATCTAAGCGCTGGATTGTCAAGGGGAATTTCTAGCACCGCGTCCGCCGCCACAGAGCGAACGCCCGCTGCGGCGGGGGCTCCCCAATCTGCAAAGCTTTCCCGGGTGGGCGACAGCTGCCGCCAGGCGAGCCAGCCTTCGCGCACTGCGACGCCAAACCGAGCCGCCGAGGCAGGCAGAGCCGACGCGGGCCCTGTCAGATCGGTGTTGCTGACCCAAAGCGGTGTCAGGCCGGAAACAATTCCCCGTTCAATCGCCTCGGGCGCTGCATGACCGAGCGCCCCGGAACGCGCCCCCTCCCTCACGGCAAAGTCAACAATGGCGCGGGATTGCATGACCAAAGCCCACTGCCAGATCAGAAGTCCAAGCAGCAGCATGGCTGGTACCGCTACCAGGAATTCAACTGCACCAGCTCCATGTTGCGGCGCGCGCGATCGACCACGGTCAAGGCCACCCGGCGTGCGTACCGCCGAATCCCGCGACCAACGACCGTGAGCTGGACCGAGCATGGGGGATACAACGCTCATCGCCCGGTCAGTCCCCGGATCATTTCAACACCCGCAGCCGGGCCCGAGGAGACCGTTGTGGGCGGGTGCTGAGCGCTCGAGGTATCAACCATCAGCACCGACTCAGCGGCACGTGCACCGATTGGTAACGGCGTCGATATCGCCGAAACGGATACTGGTGTTGCCAACTGCTTGTCGGTCGCCGCTACCGACAAGGATCGGGGCGCGATCGAGGATCTCGGCGGCGAGCCCTCGCCCCCCGACCCGATCACCGCCCGCAGCGCAGCCTCGATTCGCTGGCGATGCGCGGCGGCCACCGGGTTGCTGTCTGCCGGGCCCAGCGCATCAAGCGCCTGTCTGGCCTGCTCAATGCCCAGGATCGCCAGGTTCGCACTGGCCTTGGACAATACGTCGGCCGATTCGGGATCCGGAGAGCGCGCCTGCGCGAGCCGCTTCGAGGAAAGATCTGAGGCGCGCCGATAAGCGAGCGCCGCCTCATCGCGCCGGTCGAGCCGGTGTAGCGCGTTAGCCTGCCGGAGCCAAGCGCGGGCATGATGGGGTTGGTCCGCCAGTACCGCTTCGAGAAGCTGAATGGTTTCCTGATAGCGCGATTCGGCATACGCCCGCTCAGACTCTCCGAGCACATGTTCGACTGCCTCCGGGCTGGTGACCTGCGGGCCCCGACCACCACCGGGCGATCCGCTGTTCGGCGCCACGGACACCCCATCAGGGCGGGGCCCCGAGCAGTGCGCGCCGGCAGCCACAGCAGCGGGCGGCGCGAGGGCACTGCCCCGCCCTGCCCCGATCGCCGCACCGCTCGTCGTCCCGGTGGCTGCGGCAATCTGCTCGCGTACGGATAGTGCCGCGGGTCCGAACATCGCCTGGCAGGCTCGAAGACGGGCCTCCGGCGT
>JAGWXN010000227.1 GCA_018969885.1 Betaproteobacteria bacterium
ACCAATGGCTACGCGGGCCACGGGCCGGATCGACGACGCATCAATACGGCCCTCGTCGGCGAGGGCTTTTAGCGTGCCGGGCGGTGCAACGATGACGTCCCAGGTTTCCCCAGCTCGCATGCGCCGGAGAATCTCACCCGCCGTCCCGTTGTCCACACGCAAAGCCTGTCGCTGCTCGGCCTCAAAGGCTGCCGCAAGATCGACCACGACCGGTTTGAAGGCGCCCGCGCTCAGCACCTGCAGGGGCTGCGCCGACACGTGCGGCGTAGCGACTGCCAGAAACATGCTGCAGAATGCGGCCAGGCAGGGACCGAACCATGGGTTGAATCGCTGGGTCATCGCAGAACTCACTGGTCAATTTTCAGGCTGCGGATCACGTCACGGAACTGATCCATCTGTCGGCGCAGGATGGCATCCTGCTCCGCAGGCGATGAGCCCACCGACTGAGCCCCCATGCCTGAGAACCGCTTGACGATATCGGGCTGCCGCACCACCGCCGCCACCTCCTGGCTCAGTTTTTCGACGATGTCGCGCGGCGTTTTAGCAGGCAGGAACAGGCCATTCCAGCCTTCCAGCTCGAGTTCGGGAAATCCCAGTTCACGAACCGTAGGCACATCGGGCAAGGCGGATGTTCGCTGCGAGGCGTGAGAGGCCAGCGCCTTGAGCGTGCCCGCGCGGATTTCCGCAAGCGACGTGGACAGCTGGTCACCCCCCACCTGAATCCGGCCCGACAACAATTCCTGCTTGAGCGGCGCGGCACCGCGAAACGGGACATGCTGCATGTCGACGCCCGCCGCACGCTTGAATGTTTCGCCAAGCACATGCATGGCCGAACCCGGGCCGGTGGATCCGAAGTTATATTGCAGGCTGCGATCGTTTTTGAGCAGCGCGGCGAGTTCGCGCAGGTCACGGGCCGGCACCGAGGGATGCGCGGTCATCACCAGGGGAACATACACTGCGATCGACACCCCGGCGAAGTCGGTGTCGACATTGAACGGCGAGCGGTTGGCGAGCGCCTGCGCCACCGATGACAGCGGGAAGGTGATGTTGTGCATCAGCATGGTGTGGCCATCAGGCGGTGCCTTGGCCACCACATCGGCGCCAATCGCCCCTCCGGCCCCTGCGCGATTCTCGATCACCACAGGCTGACCCAGGGTCTCGCTCAGACGCTGCCCCACGACGCGCGCCACCACATCGGTCGTGCCTCCCGCGGGGAAGGGCACCACGATCTTGAGCGGCCGCGATGGAAAGGTCTGGGCGCGCACTGCCGGGGCGATCAGGGGCAGGGCAGCGCCCGCCGACAAGCGGAACAGCTGACGGCGGCCGGGACGAGCGGGTGAACCGTTCGATGAAATGGAATCGATCATGCCTGTCTCCTCATGCCGTCTGTGCGGCGTTAAAGATGCGACGGGCAAGCATACGACGCTTATCGGACAGGCTCCAGCCCCGCCACATGTTCATGGATTTTCCCTGGGGTGGTGAACCAGATCTGCCCACGGTCGCGCGCCTGCGCCAGGCCCTGCAGCGCGCGCCGTAAATGCTTCAACCGATGCGGCTGACCGACGATATAGGGGTGTAGCGCGATGCCCATCACCAGCGGCTGAGCGCGCGACTGGATCAGCATTTCGTCGAACTGGTCGAGGATCATGTCGGCGAATGCCGGCGCCGTCATCTGTCGCGCGATGATCATCGGAATGTCATTCAGTTCCTGCGGATAGGGCACGGCCCATAGCGCACCCGAACGCGTTCGCATGGGTAGCGGCTGGTCATCATGACACCAGTTAAGCGTATAGCGATACCCCGCCTCGGCAAGCAGATCAGGGGTGACCGCGCTTTCAGATATCCAGGGCGACAACCACCCCGCTGGCGCCACGCCGCTCTCTCGCTCAATTCGAGCCCGGCAAGCCTGGATCATCGCCGCTTCGGCTTCAGCGCTCATCTCGCCCTGCCGGACCGAATTGGTATGGCCATGCCCGATCAGTTCGTCGCCACGCGCCACGCAGGCTGCGATCAAATCAGGGCAGTGATCATAGAGCGCAGTGTTGATCAGCGTGCCCGCGGGCAGCTCGAGCGCATCAAAGAGTTCAAGGCAACGCCAGGCCCCGACCCGGTTGCCATACTCGCGCCAACTGAAGTTGAGCACGTCGGGCTCGGGCGACGGCGGCCCGAGGCGGGCGCCCAACCCCTCGCCAAATGCAAAATGTTCGATGTTGAAGCCCAGATACACCGCAAGGCGCGCCCCGCCCGGCCAGGTGTAGTCGCTGCGCCGGTTAATGGGCTGGTAATCGAATCGGTGATGATGGCGCAAAGCGGCGAGCGGGGAGTCGGCTGACACACACTTCTCCTGGAAAAGAGTTCGGACACGACGATCATGGTTCGGAACTTGCTGCAACGAAAAAGCTTTCACCGAACCGGAGCACAAGATCTCATCATGCATCAAGCAAGAACAGTACTCATCACCGGCGGCGCAATCGGCATTGGGCGCGGCACTGCGTTGGCGTTTTCGAGGACCGGTCATCATGTCGTCGTCACCGACATACTCGAGCGCGAAGGACAGGATCTGGTCGCTGCCATCCAGGCCGAGGGTGGCAGCGCAAGCTTCCACGCGCTTGATGTTCGCTCCACCGCGCGCGCCGACGAAGTCGTGCGGGCGGTGATCGAGGCGCGAGGCGGCATTGACACGCTGGTGCTGAACGCCGGGATCGCCCACAAGGTTCCCCTTGCCCAACTGACCGACGAGCGTTGGGATCACACAGTCGATATTGATTTAAAGGGGATGTTTCGCCTGGCGCGCGCGGCGCTCCCACACATGCGGAAGCGCCGAAGCGGCTCAATCGTGTGTCTCACCTCACTGATGGGAGTGGCCTGGGGCTGGACTGAGCATGTTCATTACTCCGCCGCAAAATCCGGCGTGATTGGACTGATGCGGGGCCTCGCGGCCGAGGTCGCCCCAGACGGCATCCGGGTGAACGCCGTTTCGCCGGGTTATGTGCGAACGGCACAGCTGCTCTCCGAGGAGCATTCACTGGGACCTGCGGGCGTGGAGAAGGCTGCCCAGCGGGTTCCGCTGGGACGGGTCGGTGAACCCGACGATATCGCCCAGGTCATTGTCTTTCTGGCCTCCGATCAGGCGCGTTATGTCACCGGACAGGTGATCGTGGCCGATGGCGGCCTTGCCATATGTCCCCAATAACCCGATGCCCCTGACCAACGCCGGGGTATCTGCACCTTAACAAAGCGCATTGCATCGCAGGGCAGAAGCGCCGCACCAGACCAAGGCACCAATCGCCGGCGCCGCCCCGCACCGGTGCGGCACTGACCGCCCCGCCCCCGCGCTGGCGTGGCATAGACATTGCGGAGGGCACTGAGTTCCTTTCCGTCCCATCGACAGGAGTTTCTGAATGAAGCATCGTGCGCTTTCCGCCCTGATCGGCGCCGCCGGTCTGTCCCTTACCCTCGGCACAGCATCCGTGCAGGCTGCAAAGCCTTGCGTGGGCGCATCACTACCCATCACCGGGCCCACAGCCTGGGCGGCAGACTCCATTCGCATGGGAGTTGAAGTGGCCATGGCCGAAATCAACGCCAAAGGGGGCGTACTCGGGCAACGCCTGAATTTTGTGGCGTATGACGACGCTGGGCAACCGCCGCGCGGTGTCGACAACGCGCGCCGGATCGCCGAATCCGATGACTGCATCGCGATGTTCGGCGGCTGGCACTCGGGCGTCGCACTCGCGGTCGTGGAGCCCGTACACGATGCACAGATCCCCTATATTGCGGTGATCTCGGCCGGCACGAAAATCACTGAAAACGATCGCAAGCCCAACTATATGTTCAGGGTGTCAATGTTCGATCGCTGGCAGGCCCTCGCGCTCGTTCGCAAGAGCAAGGAGGTCACCAAGACCGGCAATATTGGCGTCTTGTACGAGGACACGGGTTGGGGCCAGGGTGCTGTGCCCGATCTCAAAGCAAGTGCCAGCGCCGAGGGCGCGAAGGTGGTCGGCTACGAGGTCTTCAAGTGGGATGACCGCGACATGTCGGCCCAGCTGATCAGGCTGCGGGACGCCGGCGTCGACACCATTATTCTTTACTCACGCGATCTTGAAGCCAACCAGATTCTGCGTTCGATGCAGCGAATCAACTACTCGGCCAAGATCGTCTCGGCATGGGGCAACACCGGTACGCTCGGCGAACTCGCAGGTCCGCTCGCCAACGGCATGATCGTTCTCCAGACCTTCACCTGGATGGGTGACCTCAAGCCGCGTCAGAAAGTGGTGCTTGATTCGATCGTGAGCCGCTACAAGCTCAAGTCGCCGGAGGACATCAAGCATGGGTCGGGCGCGGCCAATGCCTATGATGCGGTGTACATCCTTGCCGAGGCGATCAAGCTCGCGGGCAGCTATGACCGCAAGAAGGTTCGCGATGCGATGTTCAAGGTTAATCACGAGGGCATCGTGCAGAACTACGCGCCGGCTTTCACACCCGATCGGCATAACGCGATCCTGCCCGAGAACTATGTCTGGACTGCCTGGCATGACGGCAAGATCCTCCCGCTCGGCCAGACGCCTTACGCCAAATAAGGCGCTGCAATTCCAACTTCCCGCGCCGGTCGCGACCGCCGGCACGGGGAGCGGGGTTGCGCCTGAAAAATGACTGCAGTCATCCAGTACACACTCTCCGGCTTGGTGATCGGAGGCCTATACGCGATTGTCGCGCTTGGTTTCTACATCATGTGGTCGGCCGTCCGCGCGGTGAATTTTGCGCACGGCGATACGCTGATGCTGGGATCGGTGCTGTCGGTCGTCCTGATGTGGTCGGGCGTACCGCTCCTGATCGGGATTCCACTTGCCATTCTTGCCACCGCGGCCTTCGGCCTGTTCATCGAGCGCATTGCGGTGCGTCCGCTCAACCATGGTCCGTCCTCAATCGGCTGGATGCTCTCTACGATCGCTATCGGGCTGATGCTCGAGGCGTTCGTCACGGTCACCTTCGGCGCCGATCCACGGTCCTTACCGTCGCCCCTCATGCAGACACCGATTGCGATGGGCGGTGCCGGCATCTTCCCGCATGAGCTTCTGGTACCAGTTGTAGCGATTGCGCTTCTGATCCTTCTCGACTGGTTCTACCGTGCCACGATGACCGGTCGCGCGATGCGCGCGATTGCGCAGAAGCCGGTTGCTGCAGGTCTGATGGGGATAGACGTTCGCCGCATGGCGCTATTGTCGTTCGCAGCGGCGGCCGCACTCGGGGCATTCGCCGGTATTCTCGCCGCCCCCATCATTCAGGTTTCGGCTGCAATGGGACTATTGCTGGGTCTCAAAGGCTTTCTGGTGGCCATCATCGCGGGCATGTCGAACGCCCGCGGCATCGTGATCGTAGGCTTTGCGTATGGCGTCCTGGAGCGCTTCATCGAGGGGTTCGGAAACACGTCGCTTCGTGAGGTGCTGGGCTTCGGCATCATGATTCTGCTGCTGCTCGCTTTTCCGAACGGCCTGTTCGG
>JAGWXN010000228.1 GCA_018969885.1 Betaproteobacteria bacterium
AAAATATCGGCCATCCGCTTGAGCTCTTCCCGCTCCTTGCCCACCGCGCGCAATTTGATCAGCATCAGTTCGCGCTCGATGTACGGATGTTCAATCAGATCAACCACCTTGACGACATCGATCAGACGATTCAATTGCTTGGTGATCTGCTCGAGCACGTCATCGGAGCCTGCGGTGACGATGGTCATTCGCGACAGCGAGTGATCTTCGGTCGGGGCGACCGTGAGCGTTTCAATGTTGTAGCCACGGGCTGAAAACAGACCCACCACGCGCGAAAGCGCGCCGGCTTCGTTTTCGATCAGAACGGAGATAAGGTGTCGCATGGTTGTTTTCTCCGTCACAGATCTTCAGAACCGAGCAGCATCTCGGTGAGACCCTTGCCGCCCTGAACCATCGGCCAGACGTTTTCCTCGCGGTCGGTGATGAAATCGAGAAATACCAGGCGATCCTTGTATTTGCCAAAGGCATCGCGCAACGCAGGCTCCACGTCTTCGGGCCGCTCCACTTTGATGCCCACGTGTCCGTAGGCTTCGGCAAGCGCCACGAAGTCGGGCAGTGCATCCATGTACGACTCGGAATAGCGGCTACCGTACTCAATCTCCTGCCACTGGCGAACCATGCCCAGATAGCGGTTGTTCAGGTTCACGATCTTCACCGGCAGGTTGTATTGCTTGCAGGTGGAGAGTTCCTGAATACACATCTGTATGGAGCCCTCGCCGGTGACGCAGGCCACCTGTGCGTCAGGGTGGGCGAGGAGCGCCCCCATGGCATAGGGCAGACCCACCCCCATGGTGCCCAGTCCGCCCGAGTTGAGCCAACGGCGGGGTTTATCGAACCGGTAGAACTGGGCCGCAAACATCTGGTGCTGCCCTACGTCGGAGGTGATGAAGGCATCGCCGCCGGTGACTTCCCAGAGTTTTTCCACCACGAACTGCGGCTTGATGGTGTTTGATTTTCTATCGTAGGACAGGCAGTCGCGGCTGCGCCACTCCTCGATCTGCTTCCACCAGGCTGCCAGTGGCTTGTGGTTGACCGACTGCCCCGCGGAAAACGCCTGCTCGAGGAGTGCGATGAGGTCGGTCAGGGTCTCGCGGACATCGCCCACGATGGGTACATCGACCTTGACCCGCTTAGATATAGAAGAGGGGTCGATGTCGACATGGATGATTTTTCGCGGGTTCTGCGCGAAATGTTTGGGATTGCCGATCACCCGATCGTCGAATCGCGCGCCCACTGCGATCAGCACGTCGCAGTGCTGCATCGCCATGTTGGCTTCGTAGGTGCCGTGCATGCCGGGCATGCCCACAAACTTGCGGTCGCTCGCTCGATACCCCCCCAACCCCATCAGCGTATTGGTGATGGGAAAGCCGAGCAGGTCGACGAAACGGTTCAGTTCAGGTGATGCGTCGCCGAGAATGATGCCGCCGCCCGTGTAGACCATGGGGCGCTCTGCCGCGAGCAGGAGCGACACCGCCTTACGGATCTGCCCCTGGTGGCCTTTGACCACCGGGTTGTAGGAGCGCATGGGGACCGACTCAGGATATTCAAACCGGCATTTGTTGCGGGTGATGTCCTTGGGAATATCTACCAGCACCGGGCCTGGGCGGCCGGTGCGCGCGATATGAAACGCCTTCTTCATGGTGGCCGCCAGATCCTTGACGTCCTTCACCAGAAAGTTGTGCTTGACGCAGGGCCGGGTGATGCCAACGGTGTCGCATTCCTGGAATGCATCTTCACCGATCGCGTGCGTGGGCACCTGGCCGGAAATGACCACCATCGGGATGGAGTCCATGTAGGCCGTGGCGATGCCAGTGACTGCGTTGGTGACCCCGGGGCCGCTAGTGACGATGCACACGCCCACCTCCTGGGTGGAACGCGAATAGGCATCCGCAGCGTGCACGGCCGCCTGCTCATGCCGCACCAGGATATGTTCGAAACTGGTTTGTTTGTAGATTTCGTCGTAGATGTAGAGCACTGCGCCGCCGGGGTATCCGAAGATGTGCTTGACGCCTTCGGCCTGCAGACAGCGGACGACGATTTCCGCGCCGGAAATTTCCATGAGGTCAGTCCCTTCAAGGCCTGGGGAGCCCGCCCGCCGGCGCCACCGACCAGCGAAAACGCTGCAGCGACACAGACCTTGCAACAGGGCCCAGGGAGTTGATTGACTGTCCGTCGCGCGCCTCTTGAGCGCACTCAGGACACTGGTTTTAGAACGAAAGACGGGAGTTTAGCAGCATAATCGTGGCCCTCATGAGAGCAATCGACTCAGCTACTCGGGCAGACGGCCCGATACGGTTTGCGCCCGCCACGCCCTGGCGCCGAATGATGGCGATTACCTATGAATCGATCATCCTGTTCGGCGTGATCTGGTTTGCCGACTATGCGTTCTCGGCAGTCACCCAATTTCGCGGCGAACTCGGACCGCTGCGGACTGCGTTCCAGGTGTTCACCACGCTGGTGCTCGCCGCCTACTTCACGTTTTTCTGGAGTCATGGCCGCCATTCGCTACCCATGAAAACCATCGCGGTGCGGGTACTCTCGCTTGACGATCAACCGCTGTCGGCGATTCATGCCCTGATCCGCTTTGCGGCTGCGCTCGCCATGCCGATTGCCATTCTGGCGGCCGGCAAATTTGTTTCGGGATGGTTTTTCCTCGCCCTTCCCCTCCCCCTTGTGTGGTGCCTGATCGACCGCGATCACCAGAGCCTCTATGACCGGGTGGCGCGAACCCGACTGGTTCACGACCCCCGACCGCCGGGCACCCGATCAGTGGACGTTTGAGGCGCACCGGGGGCCTGGTGGCGCCCCGGTCACCGTCACTTGTCGCGTATCGCGGTGCTCAGACCTTCACGCAATCGACGAAATATTGGTCGACTCCGTTGTGCTTTTCGACCAGCAGGCCGTGAACGTCGGTATCAAACCCCGGAAAGCGCGCATTGAATGAGCGGGCGAACTTCAGGTACTCGACGATTGAGCGGTTGAAACGCTCGCCGGGGATGAGCAACGGAATGCCCGGCGGATACGGCGTAACCAGCATGGTGGTGATGCGCCCTTCGAGTTCATCGATCGGCACACGGTCAACTCTGCGGTGCGCCAGACACTCGAACGCGTCGGAGGGCTTCATCGCCGGCTCCATCGTGGAGAGGTACATCTCGGTGGTGACGCGGGCCACATCGTGGCTCTTGTATTCCTCGTGAATCTGCTGTGCGAGATCGCGCAGACCCACGCGCTCGTATTCGGGATGGCTCTGAACGAATTCGGGCATGACGCGCCAGAGCGGCTGGTTGGCGTCGTAGTCGGTCTTGAACTGCTGAAGCTCCGTGACCAGCGAATTCCAGCGCCCCTTGGTGATGCCGATGGTGAACATTACAAAGAACGAGTAGAGCCCGGTTTTCTCTACCACCACCCCGTGCTCGGTGAGGTACTTGGTGACGATGGCCGCCGGAATCCCCCATTGCGCAAAGCGGCCGTTGATGTCCAGACCCGGCGTGACAATAGTGGCTTTGATGGGGTCGAGCATGGTGAAGTTGGTGACCAACTTGCCGAAACCATGCCAACGATCGCTTGAGCGCAGGAACCAGTCTTCGCGTCGGCCGATGCCGCGCTCGGCGAGGTCTTTAGGACCCCAGACGGTGAACCACCAGTCTTGGCCGAATTCCGCGTCGACCTTGCGCATGGCGCGCCGGAACTCGAGTGACTCGAAGATCGACTCCTCGACCAGTGCCGTGCCGCCGGGGGGTTCCATCATGGCGGCTGCCACGTCGCAGGAAGCGATGATGGCGTACTGCGGGCTGGTGGAGGTGTGCATCAGATAGGCTTCATTGAAGCGGTACTGATCGAGCTTTCGGGTTTCAGAGTCCTGCACCAGAATTTGCGAGGCCTGCGACAGGCCCGCCAGCAGCTTGTGGGTGGATTGGGTGGAAAACACCATCGAGTCGGTGGAGCGTGGGCGATTCACGCCGATAGCGTGAAACTCGTGATAGAACGGGTGAAACGCCGCATGCGGTAGCCAGGCTTCGTCGAAATGAAGATTTTCGATGTAGCTGCCAAGCGATTTCTTGATGGTTTCAACGTTGTACATCACGCCATCGTAGGTGGACTGCGTGATCGTCATGACGCGCGGCCGGCGGCTCTTGTCGCGAATGAGCGGATTGGCGTCAATTTTTTTCTGGATGCTCGCCTGGTCGAATTCCTCAAGTGGAATCGGGCCGATGATGCCAAGGTGGTTCCGGGTGGGCTGCAGAAAGATCGGTACGGTGCCGGTCATGATGATCGCGTGCAGGATCGACTTGTGGCAGTTGCGATCAACCAGCACCACATCATCGGTGCCCACCGTGGAATGCCACACCACCTTGTTGGAAGTGCTGGTGCCGTTGGTCACGAAGAAAAGGTGATCGGCATTGAAGATGCGCGCAGCATTGCGCTCGGACGCCGCCACCGGCCCGGTGTGATCGAGCAGCTGGCCCAATTCATCGACCGCATTACACACATCGGCGCGCAACATGTTTTCGCCGAAGAACTGGTGGAACATCTGGCCCACCGGGCTCTTCAGGAAGGCCACCCCGCCGGAGTGACCCGGGCAGTGCCAGGAGTACGAGCCGTCATGCGCATAGTTGACCAGCGCCTTGAAAAAAGGCGGCGCGAGCGATGACAGATAGTTGTTCGCTTCGCGGATGATGTAGCGCGCGACAAATTCCGGCGTGTCCTCGAACATATGAATGAAGCCGTGGAGCTCCTTCAGGATGTCGTTCGGGATGTGCTGCGAGGTTCGGGTTTCGCCAAACAGAAATACCGGAATGTGAACGTTGCGGCGGCGGGTTTCGACGATGAACTGCCGCAACTCCTGCACGGCCTTGCTCTCGGCGCCGTCTTCGTTGATTTCTTCGTCGTCGATCGACACCACGAAGGCCGAGGCCCGTGCCGCCTGGTTGGCCACCATGGTGACGTCAACATAGGTGAAGCCGCCCACTACTTCGTAGCCTTGTTCCTCGATCGCCTTGGCCAGCGCACGGATGCCCAGGCCACTGGCCGATTCGGCCTTCCAGTCTTCGTCGATGATGACGATGGGAAAACGGTATTTCATCGTGTCGCCAAGGTGAGAGTGTTGGAGGAAAGAAGAGGGTCAAGTAGACCACAAAACCGCTGGGGACCGAGACCCGCTTAGCAGCTACGCAACAGTTGTCCAGGCCAATGATCAGCCTGACTGATGACAACTTGACGGCCGTGGGTGTCGACCACGCGTGTGCCGTTCACCCAAACACCGTGAACACCCAAGGGCGGCGTAAGCAGCCGGGCGCCGCCACCCGGCAGATCGTTCACGCGCGTCTTACTTCCGCGACCAACCGTGGCCGGGTCGAAGAGCAACAGATCTGCCCAGGCACCCGGCCGGATCAGACCCCGATCGGTCAGGCCGAACAGCGCAGCCGGCTCGGCGGTGAGTTTCCTGACCGCGCTGGCGA
>JAGWXN010000229.1 GCA_018969885.1 Betaproteobacteria bacterium
AGTCGGATGAATACGGAAATTACCCTTTTGGAGGACAGCGCCATGCGTCTTGGTTACTTCACCATGCCCCTGCACCCGCTTGAGCGCGATCCCACCGTCACGCTCCAGGAAGACCGGCAGGCGATCATCCTGGCCGACCAACTCGGATTCCATGACGCGTTCGTGGGCGAGCATCTCACCGACCTCGCCGAAAACGTTACCAATAGCTTTATCTTTCTCGCCACGCTGATTGGTGAAACGAAGCAGATCCGGCTGGGGTCAGGCACCTCCAACTTGTCTCATACGCACCCCACGCTGGTGGCTGCGCATGCCGCCATGTTCGATCACTTATCAAAGGGCCGGTTCATCTTCGGCGTGAGCCCAGGCGCACTGGCCTCCGATGCGGAAGCGCTCGGCATTCTTGACCAGGATCGCAACCGGATTTTTGCTGAAGCGATCGATGTGATCCTCGCAATCTGGGAACGCGACCCTCCTTACGACATCGATTTCCCGGATAACCGCTTCAAAGTCTCCACCCGCAAGACCCGGGTGCCCGAGATCGGGCGCGGGGTCATGATGAAGCCCTACCAGAAGCCGCGGCCCGAGATCGTGGGCACGGTGGTGGCGCCCGCATCGAAAGGAGTCACGCTCATGGGGCGGCGCGACTTCCACCCCATGTCGGCGAATTTCCTGCTTTCGCATTGGCTCGCGAGTCACTGGACGAACTACGCCGAAGGCAAGGCGTCGGTGGGCGTGACCGCTAACCCCGAAGACTGGCGCGTTGCACGCACCATTTTTGTGGCCGAGGATGCAGCCACGGCGCGCGCCTATGGCAAGGACGATGCGCGCAGCCCCTATCGGTACTATTACCGGCAGATGCTCACCAAGATGATGCTGTCGAAGCGCCACGTTATCTTCAAGCGGCACGCTGACGAAGACGACAGCGCGCTCACCCTGGACCGGCTGCTCGACGACCTGGTGCTGTGCGGTACGGTTGATCAGGTGGTCGATCAGATCCTTGCGTTGCGCGAAGAGGCTGGAGATTTCGGCGAGATCGTCTACGCGGGTATGGACCAGGTTGACCCAGCGCTTTCTCGCCGGTCCATGGAACTGATGGCGCAGGAAGTCATGCCGCGGGTCAATTCAGCGATTGCGCATAGTCGGCGCCGGGCTGAACCGATGCGAAACGTCGCCTGAGCGCGAGCCAAACGCTGCGGCCGGATGACGTTCCTTGACGCATCCGCGATAACCCTGTTGAAAGTGTCCGCAAACGCGAGGCGTGTGGTTGATACTGTAGCCGGGGGGTGATCGTGGACAAGCATTTTTCTACACAGTTTGACGCTGAACTCAGCACGGTGTCTTCGCGCGTGCTTGAGATGGGCGGGCTGGTCGAGAGTCAGGTCATCAAGGCGGTCGCCGCCATGACCGCTTTCGATGGCGAAGCGGCCGCCGAGGTTCTGCGGGAAGAGCAGCGCGTGAACCGGTTCGAAGTCGAAATCGACCGCGAGTTGTCGGGCATCATCGCCCTACGACAGCCGACCGCGCGTGATCTGCGACTGCTCATCTCGATCAGCCGCATCATTGCCAACCTTGAGCGGGTGGGTGACGAGGCGGCACGCACTGCGCGTGTGGTTCAGCGCCTGCTCGACGTGGGGCTCGCCACGCGGCTGCGGCTCCCCGTAAACGACCTGCAATTCGAAGCTGAAATGGCGGTTGAGCTCCTGCGAAAGGCGCTCGATGCCTTTGCGCGTCTCGATCCTGTGGGTGCGCTCGAGGTGATCAAGCAGGATCGTCAGATTGATAATGAGTTCGAGGGACTGCTTCGCAAACTCATCACCTACATGATGGAAGACCCCCGCACCATCAGTGCCTGCATCGACCTGGTATTCGTCGCCAAGGCGGTAGAGCGAATCGGCGACCATGCCAAGAATCTCGCCGAGGCGGTGATTTACGTGGTCAAGGGGACCGACGTCCGTCATTCACCGATGACCGATGTCGAGAGCGCGGTGGGTTGACCGCCGGTCAATCCGGCCCCCCTTTCAAGACACTGGCCGCCTCCGGAGCAGGTGAGGGCAGCGACGCGGAGCGCGGCGCTCTATCCGGTTCATAGACCGGAATGGCCTCTGACACTCCGTCATTTCATCCTGTAGCCGCCTTCACGTAGACGAGGTGCTCTCCGCATGCGCTTCGCTGGCGTACTGGGGCCCCGCTGACAACGTTTGACAAGATTTCGAAGCGTATGAGACACTTTTTGAAAGCGCTTTCAAAAGCGCTCTGGAAACCGCTAAAACAACTCGATCCCGGAGACACTGCATGCGCTTCGCCCGCCGCACCACCCTCCTGCTGGGCTTCGTGCTGCCCTTCTGCAGCCACGCTGAAACGTTTCAGGACACGAAGGGCAACACCTGGGAGATCTCGGGTTTTGTGAAGGTTGAGGCCACTCGCGCATCCGAGACCCCGCGACAGATATCGCCCAACGATTCGCTCTACAAATACGACCAGCGAAACGCCTTCGTTCCCGTGCCGAGCAACCCCACGCTCGGCAGTCGCTCGTCGTCGCTTGCACTCCAGCAACTCTCACTGGGCTACAGCCATGAAACCGAGGGAGCCGTCACCTTCGAGGCGCGCGCAAGCTACCGCTGGCGCTCCACCGCTGACCTCGGCGAGTGGTTCTCCGCCTCCGATGTGAGTTATCGCAGCGGCAAAGGCCTCGCCAACCGCGACTGGTTCGAGAAATTCATCGGCGTCTCACGCCCCGATCTGGGCTTTGTGCGCTACGGCACGCAGCTGTCGCGTACCTGGGCACGCTCCGATTCCTTCAGCTACCCCATTGGCCTTGCGAATCAGTGGGCGGGTACCGGTGCGGGCTTTAGCGTCATGCCCGAGGCGTTGCGTCTCACCAGTAAGCCTTTTGAGGACGGCATCGGCAAGCTCACCGTCGAAGTCAGCCTGGGGCGTGACCGCCTCAACACGGATAGTGTTCAGCAGAACCGTCTGACCAAGTCGAATATCGCTTATCAACCGGGTGCAACGGAGCCACGCCTCGTGGAGCTGTTCCTGCAGTATTCGCGCGAGCGGCATCTGATTGAATTCACGCTGCAGAACGTGACGGGGGCACGCCAGAGTTCATTCGGCAAGGCGCCGCTGGTGGGATGGATAGGCGACCCGGACGCGATGTCGGTGGGCGGTGCTTGGCTGCCCCGGCGAGCCGGCAAGCCTGGCCAAAGTGCGGCGGTTCTGCAAGGTAATTACTGGCCGAATCCGCAGAACATGCTCACGTATGGCGCACGCCACAATCGCTGGACTGGATCGGCTGCGAGCTGCGCCTACGACACCGTGCAGAAGGTGTGCCTGTTTGGCCTCGACCCCGGCTTCAACTACGGCGACCTGAATTCCGACTACACCGGCTACCGGGCGTCCAATTACGACCTGATGCTGGGCTGGAGCCATTACCGCGGTCTGTACACCTACACTGCAGGTGGCGTCTATTACGGACGCGCATCGAGCGCCAACCCGATTGAGTGGGGGCAGAGCAACACCGCGCTGAGCCTCAACCTTGGCATTTACCGGAAGCTACCGGAAGTTCATAAAGGGGCGAGTGTCTACGGCGGCATCGGATGGTCGCGCGTGAGCCGCCTCGGTCCGGCGCCGGTCAGCATGCCCGACAACCTGTTCCTGGGCTTCAATTCTCACTACGACCGGAGCGGTTCCGCCGCCACGGTTGGTTTTAACCTCGTTTTCTGAGGCGCGCTCATGGATCGCGTTTGCCAGCCGGCACATCGTCTCGCGCGGTGTCGGCTGATGGGTGTCGCCGTGGCCGCGCTGCTCGGCTTTGCGGGCTTGTCTGAGGCGGTTCTCGCGCAGCCTGCGCAAGACCTGCGGTTGGGAGAAGGCGTGCTGTTTGCCGAGCCGCCGTCCGGCTTTGGCAGCATCCGGCCCAAGCCCGCCACCTACCGCAGCGGCGCCATGCTGGCGCGTGCGGTCCCTACCAACCAGTGGTATTCGTCGGTCATGTATGAGCGCTGGTCCGACGTGCTGCATGCGCATCCGTTGTCGTTTCGCGCGTCGCAGGCAGGGCTGGAGGTCAGCCTCCCGGTTCGCAAACGGGTCCCCGTTGAGGGTAAGCAGCCCGAGATTCAGTACCCACACGAGCCTGCGCTCACCATTGGTGCAAGCGCTTTCACGCCTGAGGACGCGCGCCTCCATGACGCGGGTGACTGGCACATCCAGATCCGGATGGCGGCAGGTGCGCAGCATCTCGATGCCACCCTCCTGCACGGCGGCGTGTATGCCTATTTCTCACTCTCTGATGGGGCGGCACGCATCCGGTTGGCGGCTGATGCGCGGTTGTTGTCCTCGGGGCACGCCCAGTCGGCAACGTCCGCGTTGGTGATCCGATTCGAGCAGCGCGGAAGGCAGTGGGCGGTGTTTGCGCCGGCGGGTTCGACGGTTGCGGGGATCGCCGGGCAGGACCTCACGGTGCAGTTGCCCGATGACAGACGCGTACTGTCGGTGGCTGCCTTGCCCGACGCTGATCCTGCCACGCTCGAGCGGTTCACCCGGCATGCGTTCGCCTTCGTCGAGTCTACCCAGGTCAGCTGGCAGTTCGATGAAGCCTCGGGAAAGCTCCTGACCCGCTACGCGCTCAAGACTCGTGCGGTGAGCGGCTCGGAGACGGTCCCGTTGATTTCGCTCTACCCGCACCAGACCCGTCACCTCTCAGGGGGGCGAATCGACGCGCCGGGATTCGATGCCATTCGTGGGCCGATGCCCCTGCTCGCCACCTCCTCCTTCAGCACCGAGATGCAATGGCGGGGCATTCTTCCCGCCTGGCCTGTGCTGGGTGGTACCGAAGAGCGGGATCGGATTCGCAGTCTGCTGAGCGGCGATGTTCGGCGCGCGCCCACGATGTTCGGCCGCATGGGGCAGGGCACCTACTGGACCGGTAAAACCCTGGCCGCGCTCGCTCATCTGATGGCGATTGCCACCGAGGCCGGTGAGGATGATGCGGCACGTACGCTCGAGACGCTGGTTCGACGCCGCTTTTCGCAGTGGTTCACCGGGGCGGGCCCGCGTTTCGTACTCGATCGAGGCACAGGTTCGGTGTTGGGCTACCCCGAAGAATTTGGCAGCGTAGCGGCCATGAATGACCACCACTTTCATTACGGCTACTGGCTCATGGCTGCGGTGCAGCTTGCGCGGCGCGATGCAGCCTGGGCATTGCCGGCTGCTTCGGGCGGTATGGTCGGTCGGTTGATTGCTGACATTGCCACGGCGGAGCGTGGTCGCGCCGATTTCCCGTTTCTGCGAAATTTTGATCCGTATGCCGGGCATTCCTGGGCTGGCGGGGACGGCATTTACTTCGGGCACGGCAACAACCAGGAGTCGTCGTCGGAGGCGGTCAACGCCTGGGCGGCGCTCGTGCTCTGGGGCGA
>JAGWXN010000230.1 GCA_018969885.1 Betaproteobacteria bacterium
TCCAGCACGCGATCGCCTTCGGTGGTCATGCCGAGAATCTCGACCGAACATGCGGGATAGAGCGCCTGCAGGCGATCGCGTACGTGTTCAGCCTGCCACATTGCCAGCGCGCTTTTCCGGGTGGCAATCACCAGCCGAGCCGGGGCGTCGGTCTGAGGAGAACTCGCGGTCATCGTGTCATCCCATGAGGTTTCTAACAGTCGACCATTGTCGCCTGCTCACGGGAAGGCGTTCGGAAACGTCTCGTAAAACGACCTGCCAGTGCGGCTCTGAGCCCACACCCGCACCGTCGGCGGGCACCCGCTCGAAGCCTGAAATGGCTGCGCGGCACACCAGTGCATTACGATGAATGCGCACGAACCGGTCCCCGAATTCGGCCTCCAGGGCGGTGAGCGAATCCTCGATCAGGTATTCCCGCTGCCGGGTTCGAACGGTGACGTACTTGAGCTCCGCCTTGAGGTAGACCACCTGCTCGACCGGGACCAGCATCAGTCGGCCGCGCTCGTGGACCGCAAAATGTCGACGCGCTGGCGCACGCGGTGCTGCGGCGGCAGGCGCAGGCAGGAGCGGGTGCGCAGCGGGTGCCGGCAATGCCAGGCTGGATGGCTCAAGGTGCGAACCCGCACCTTTGGCTGTGGCGGTCAACGACTCGGTCAGCGCTCCGTCCGGCGCGGCCCGGTTCAGTGCCTTCAGGAGCCGCGCTGCGTCCACGGGCTTAAGCAGGTAATCGAGGGCGCTTACCTCAAACGCATCCAGGGCATGCCGATCGCTCCGGCTGACGTAGATGAGTTGCGGGGCGGCACGCCCCATCGACTGATCCCGGTCTGGCGAGCCCCGCTCCGGCTCGGGCCACCGGATCTGGCGCGTGGCGCCGGCCGCTCGGGCCGCCAGCTGTCGACCAAATTCGATACCGTTCATGTCGGGCAAGGCGGGATTGACGAGCAGCACGCTGGGGCGCAGCGAACCGATCTGCGCAAGCGCACTTTTCGCGCTGTCGGCCTCGCCAACGATCTGGTGGGGAAACACTGAGCGGAGCCCATCTAGGGTCTGACGCAACTGAGTGCGCCCCTCGGGTTCGCTATCAACAATAAAGATGGATTGGGCGGTAGACATCGGAATCCTGCGTTCGTGAATCGGGTCGAACGTATAATTTCCGTTTTTTCCGCCCGGGCAATTATGTCAGATCAACTCGCGAACAAGGCCGAGGGCTGGTCGGGTCGTTTTTCCGAACCAGTGTCCGAGTTGGTCAAGCGTTACACGGCATCGGTTGACTTCGATAGGCGGTTGGCCTTTGCAGACATCGAAGGCTCACTGGCGCACGCCGCCATGCTTTCCGAGGTCGGCATCCTGTCGTCCGCAGACCTTCAATCCATCCGCACCGGCATGGCACAGATTCGCGGCGAGATCGAGCGCGGCGAGTTCAACTGGTCAGTCGACCTGGAGGATGTTCACCTCAATATCGAACGCCGCCTCACCGATCTGGTGGGCGATGCCGGCAAGCGCCTGCACACGGCCCGTTCGCGGAACGATCAGGTGGCAACCGACATCCGCCTCTGGCTGCGCGGCACCATCGACGACATCCGCGCGGGTCTCACCGCCCTGCAACGGGCACTGATCGATCTCGCCGAGGGCCATGCCGACACCATCATGCCGGGGTTTACCCACCTGCAGGTGGCGCAACCTGTCACCTTCGGTCATCACCTGCTCGCCTACGTCGAAATGTTCGCGCGCGATGCCGAGCGCATGGCCGACTGCCGGCGGCGGGTCAACCGGCTGCCCCTCGGGGCGGCAGCGCTTGCCGGCACCTCCTACCCCATTGACCGAGATCAGGTTGCCCGTGCGCTTGGCTTTGAGGGCGTGTGTGAGAACTCGCTCGATGCCGTGTCTGATCGCGACTTCGCGATCGAGTTCTGCTCGGCGGCAAGCCTCACGATGATGCACATCTCCCGGTTTTCGGAAGAACTGGTGATCTGGATGTCGCCACGCGTGGGCTTCATCGACCTGGCAGACCGCTTCTGCACCGGTTCGTCAATCATGCCGCAGAAGAAAAACCCTGATGTCCCGGAGCTCGCGCGTGGCAAGACTGGCCGGGTCTACGGCAGCCTCATGTCGCTCCTCACCCTCATGAAGGGGCAGCCGCTTGCCTACAACAAGGACAATCAGGAAGACAAAGAGCCCATCTTCGACACCTCCGACACGGTGCTGAACACGCTTCGGATCTTCGCCGACATGGTGGGTGGCATCCGGGTGCGCGCCGAACGTATGCGCGAAGCAGCCGCCGAGGGCTTCTCCACGGCTACCGATCTGGCCGACTATCTGGTTCGAAAAGGTCTGCCGTTTCGCGATGCCCATGAGGCCGTGGCGCGCGCAGTGCGGGCGGCGGCGGATCAGGGCTGCGACCTCGCCGAGTTGGGCGTCGAAACGCTTCGCTCCTTCAGTTCGCTGGTGGGCGATGACGTGTTGGAAGTCCTCACCCTGGAAGGTTCGGTGAGCGCGCGGCGGCATCGCGGCGGCACCGCGCCGGAAGCAGTCCGTCAGGCGATCACCCGCGCGCGTGCAAGGTTATCGGCCGGCTGACCGTGCCGCTCTGATTGCTCTCACGGCTTACCAACCTCTACAATCGCCGTTTCGTTTTTTGATCGTCGTGTCACCGCGCTTCAGGCACTCGGGGCGCGCAGACGTGTTTACCCATAACTCAAAGGTCGAGGAGTCTTCATGCAACGTCGTTCATTTCTGACCAAAGCCGGAACCGCCGGCGCCGTAGCCGGCAGCGTACTGGGCGCCCCGGCCATTGTTTCCGCACAACCCACGATCCGCTGGCGACTGGCGTCCAGTTTTCCGAAAAGCCTGGACACCATTTATGGCGCGGCGGAAGTGCTGTCCAAGTCGGTCGCAGCGGTCACCGGAGGAAAGTTTCAGATCAGCGTGCACGCGGCGGGCGAGTTGGTGCCAGCCTTCCAGGTGCTCGACGCGGTTCAGCAGGGTACGGTTGAAATCGGCCACACGGCGCTCTACTACTTCTTCGGGAAAGATCCCACCTGGGCCATCGCAACGGCGATCCCCTTTGGCCTGAATTGCCGCCAGTACAACGCATGGTGGCACCACGGCGACGGCATCAACGTGTTCAATCAGTTCGCGGAAAAGTCGGCGGGCGTGCGGGCCCTGCTCGCAGGCAACACGGGCGCGCAAATGGGCGGCTGGTTCCGTAAGGAAATCAACACTTTGGAAGACCTCAAAGGCCTGAAGTTCCGCGTCGGCGGCTTCGCCGGACAGGTGCTGCAGCGTCTGGGCGTGGTGCCCCAGCAGATCCCCGGCGGCGACATCTATCCCGCCCTCGAGAAGGGCACGATCGACGCGGCTGAGTGGATCGGCCCGTACGACGACGAAAAGCTCGGCTTCAACAAGGTCGCCCGCTTCTACTACTACCCCGGATGGTGGGAAGGTGGTCCGGCGCTTCACGCCATCGCCAACCAGAAGGCGCTCGCCGCACTTCCGCCCGAATACAAAGCGGCGCTGGAGCTAGGTGCTGAGGCCGCGAACAGTTACATGATGGCCAAGTACGATGCGGGCAACCCGCAGGCGCTCAAACGCCTCGTCGGCAGCGGCACGCAACTGCGTCCGTTCCCCCGTGCGGTGATGGACGCCTGCTACAAGGCGTCTATGGATATCTACGCCGAAACCAGTGCCAAGAACCCCGAGTTCAAGCGCATTTCAGAGCACTACTTCAACTTCCAGCGCGACCAGATCACCTGGTTCCGCGTCACCGAGAACAGCTTCGACGACTACATGGCGGCAGTGAAGCGCTAATTAACGCCGAAATCTCCATCGGCGTACCGTGCGCCGATGGATGGGAACAGGGGACCTCTCGGTCCCCTTTCTTTTTTGATGAACGCAGCCTTCAACGTCGACCCACACCCCTATTTCGGCGGTTTGTCGGCCTCGTCTTCGTCGTCAAAACCCCGGATCTCGATCTTGACCTTGTCGGTATCGACCTGCACCGGCTTATCGAGAAATCCGGTCACCATGCCTGGCCAGAAGATGAGGATGGCAACTAGCATCAGCTGCAGGACCAGCCAGGGAATCGCACCAAGGTAAATGTCTGAACTGCGGATTTCCTTCGGTGCGATACCGCGCAGGTAGAACAGGGCGAACCCAAACGGCGGATGCATGAAGGAGGTCTGCATGTTCACGCAAAGCAGTACCCCGAACCAGATCAGGTCGATGCCAAGCTTCACCGCCACCGGTGCGAGCAGCGGCACGATGATGAAGGCGATCTCGAAGAAGTCGAGAAAGAACGCGAGAAAGAAAACGAAGATGTTGACGATGATCAGGAACGTAACCGGGTCGCCTCCAGTGAGCGAGGTGAGCATGTGTTCGATCCACACACCCCCGTCAACGCCCTGAAATACCAGGGTGAATACCGTAGACCCGACGAGGATGAACACCACCATGGCAGTGAGTCGCATGGTGGAGGCCATGCCCTCGCTCACCAGTTTCCATGTCAGTCGCTTGTGAATCGCGGCCAGCACCATCGCGCCCACCGCTCCCATGGCGCCCGCCTCCGTGGGGGTGGCCACCCCGAGAAAGATCGTGCCCAACACCAGAAAGATGAGAACGATCGACGGCACCATTCCCCAAAGAACGCGTTTGATCAGTTCCGGTCCGCGCATCTGCCGTGCTTCGGGCGGTAGCGGCGGCATATCGGCCGGGCGTACCAGCGACATGACGAAAATAAACGCGATGAAGAGCAGGACCTGCGCGATGGAAGGGCCAATTGCCCCGGCGTACATGTCCCCCACCGATTTGCCGAGCTGGTCGGCCAGCACCACCAGCACCAACGAGGGGGGAATGACCTGGGTGATGGTGCCCGAAGCGGCAATCACACCAGTTGCCAAACGCGGGTTGTAGCCGTATCGCATCATCACCGGCAGCGAAATGACGCCCATCGCAATCACCGAGGCAGCGACCGTACCGGTGATGGCCCCGAGCACGGCGCCCACGAGGATGACCGCATACGCCAGGCCACCGGGTACGCTGCCAAACAGCTGCCCGGTTCCCTCGAGCAGATCCTCGGCCAGGCCGCACCGCTCAAGGATGGCTCCCATAAAGGTGAAGAACGGAATAGCGAGCAACAGATCGTTTGACAAAATGCCGAACACCCGCAGGGGTAGATTGGCCATGAATTGGGCTGGGAAGAACCCCAGTTCGATGGCAATAAACCCGGAGACCAGCCCGAGGGCCGCCAACGAAAAGGCCACCGGGAATCCGATCAGCATCACAAAAATCAGCCCCACAAACATCAGCGGAGCCATGTTCTGCATGGTGATCATTGCAGCGGCCTTTCATAGTGCGTGTCCATGCTGATGAGGCCACGGAGGCAGGCGATTCGCTTGATGATTTCGGAAACCCCCTG
>JAGWXN010000231.1 GCA_018969885.1 Betaproteobacteria bacterium
CCAGTGAGCCTGTTCACGGGCTTCGATCACTACTACGCGACGCTCGCGCACGAGCTGTCGCACTGGACCGGGCATGCGAGCCGGCTCGGGCGCAATCTCAAGAACCGCTTCGGCTCTACGGCCTATGCTGCCGAAGAACTTGTCGCCGAACTGTCTAGTGCAATGCTCGGCGCCGAACTCGGACTGCCGGTCGCGCACCTCGACAGCCATGCGAGCTACATCGAGCACTGGCTAAAGCTGCTCAAGGATGATGACCGCGCCATCCTGACCGCGGCGGCCCGCGCCGAGGAAGCTGCCTCTCTGCTGCTCAAGTTGGCCGGACGGGCTGTTGCCGGTGATCATGATGATGACGCCTTGCCCGGCAGCGATGCTGCCGATGTCATCGCGGCCTGACGGAGAACAACGATGGGACGTTCTGTCAGCTATCCATCCGGCGCGGTCGTGGCCTTCCAGGTTCTGGATATCGATGACGACGGCGACTGGGATTTCGAACTCGACTGGCTGCGCGAAGACCTCATCGAGCGGGCGAGGGCTGCTTTCCCCTCGCTCGAGCCGCAGCAGGGCTGGCGTGGCCGTGAGGACCGGATCCTTCTGCGCAACGCCTATGCCGATTTTGGCATGTCGGTCTACGGGGGGCTTGTCGCCGTCTGGATCGCCGAGCGCGAAGACGGTCCCTACTGGGAGTGCGACTGGCGCCATCCCCGAACTGGCCGTGCGCGCCGCTGGCTGGCGCAAATCGCACCGCGCTTTGAGGCGCTGTTCGGCGAGTACGAATGCCTCGGACACATGTCGAACGGGGAGGGCGTCTATCGCAAGCGGGCAGCCTGATCGGCCGCTCGTTTCTTGGGTACCCTGACGGATTCGCGCGCTACCGCATCAGCTCCGCGGTGCCGCGAGAGAGGCCCTGGGCCGGTCGCCTGCGCCCCGCAACCCGGCTTGGCACGGCCCGTGTTGGCGCGCTTGCAGCGCGCCTGCCCGCACCAGCCGCGCCAAGCGGGTTTCCGCCCTTCGGGCGTGCGGGACGCGGGGCTTGACCGGCCCTGACGGGCTCTCGCCGGCACCAGGGAGCACAACGCTTCTTGCCGGTCTCAAACCGTCAGGAGGTACCCCATGCACACGTCCTTTGCCGAACAGCTTTCCGGTCTCGATCTGTCCGGCTTCTCGATCGGTCCTGCGCCGCTCTCAGAGACCGACTTTCCGCCTCGGGAGGCTGCCACTCAGACGCTTGAAGCTGTCTGGTCCGATCTCTTCGCCCTTGTCACCGGTACCGCGCTGGAAGCCGATGCCGAGGATCTGGGCTGGGCATTCGTGAACCTGTTTCACCGTGCCGCCGAGCGCAAGGCAGCGGCTCTGGACCGGGCAACCGACGAGGTCCGCGCGCTGGTGGCAACCGCCGATGGCTCCGAAGTTCACACGCACGATCTCGAAACCCAGGTCGAACGTGCGCAGTGCGCTGAAAGCGCCATGCTGGCGTTCGAGGAGATGCGCGAGATTGCCGCAAGCCTCTATCTCAACGAGTTCGGCTCGTCCTGGAAACCCGTATCGAGTTCGCGTCTCAATCACGGCGCGACCCTCACCTCGGCGCTCGTTCAGGGCCGGGATTTCCTCCGCGCACGCGCCGAGGCCAAGCGCCGGGCTGCCAAGCCTGAGGGCACGCCGGTGGTCTTTGCCGGTGGCCGGATGGGCCGCAGCAGCGAAGCGGATGCACTCGCCTTTGCCGACAATATCTGGGCGACGCTCGACAAGGTCCATGCCCGCGTTCCCGACATGGTGCTGGTCCATGGCGGCGATACCAAGGGTATCGACCGGCTCGCGTCATCCTGGGCCGAACGCCACAAGGTGCCGCAGGTTGTCTTCGCACTCGACATGCGGCTCGGGAGCCGCGCCGGGTTCCAGCGCAACGAGCGGATGCTTAGCCTCGATCCGCGATACGTCGTCGCGTTTCCCGGCAACGGTGTTCTCGAACGGCTTGTGATCGAAGCCAAGGCGCGGCGGATCACCGTCGTTGATCGCCGTGGTCCGCTGGGAACTTGCCCCAAGGCTCAGGGCGGAGCAGCGGCGACCTGACGATGTTGGTTTGATCGCCAGCGTCCCGCCGGATGCTGGCGATCAGCACTTGCCGATTGTCGCATCAGAAGTTATCTTACCACTGTCTTACCTGAGGAAAAGTTTTGTGGGTGTTCATGACCGACTGACGACTGTCGTCTCGACCAAGGGCCAGGTTATCTTGCCCAAGGCAATCCGCGACCAGCTGCATTGGGGCGCCGGAACGCGTCTCACGGTCGAGAACACGCCCGATGGCGTACTCCTCAAATCCACACCGGTTTTCGCCCCATCCAGCATCGATACCCTGTTCGGATCTATGCGGCATGAGGGACCGGCCTTGTCGATCGACGACATGAATGCAGCCGTTGCGCAGGAGGCCGAGCGGCGTGCGCGCGATTGATACAAATGTGATTGTCCGCTTCCTGACGGCGGACGATGCCACTCAGGCCGCAGTGGCGCGCCGGGCCATCGAGGCTGGCGACATTTTCATTCCAACGACCGTTCTTCTCGAAACCGAATGGGTTCTGCGCAGCGGGTACGGGTTCTCCAGTGAAGCCATCGGCACTGCTCTTGCCGGTCTGGCCGGGCTGCCTGGCGTTGCCGTTGAAGATCCGCTGGCTCTGGCCTCTGCTCTTGATGGTATGGCGGGCGGCATGGACTTCGCGGACGCGCTGCATCTTGCCAAGGCTGATGGTTGCATTGCCTTTTTGAGCTTCGATCTCAAGCTGGCCAAAGCCGCCAAGGGACGGTCTACAGTCCCTGTCATGGTGCCCTGAACCTAGCCAGTGCCGGGGCCTATACTGACAGGTGCCGTTTGGGCGGGACCCTTGGAGTGTCCCGAGAACTCGCTCGCCTCGGCGATAGCCTCTCTGACGTAGATCTTACGTCGAGGGCGAGCGAAAACGCTCACCACCGAGATGAGACACATGGCCCCATGGAGGGGCAAGTTCGAGAGCACGCAGAGCCGCGGAATGCCACGAAATTGCGGGACACCCGCTCGGCTTAGGCCCGGGACCATCCGGCTCTTCGCGAACCCCTCCCTGAAGGCGCCATCAGCCCCTCGCAACCCCGATCCGGCCGGCCGTGTTGCCGCGCTGTGCGCGGCTGCCCGCTCCACCCGTCCTGATCGAGGTTCCCCTCCCGTCGCCTGCGGCGCCGTCCGGTGCGAGCGTCTGCCGCCCCCTTCTGACGGTCAGTTCGCAGCCGGGATGGTCCCGGACCTGCAGCCTCAGGAGAAGTTCCATGACCAATCTCGTTATCCTCGTCGGCCGCATCGCCAAGGATCCCGAAACCCGCACCACCACCGGCGGCACCAGCATCACCAGCCTCTCGGTCGTGACCGACCGGCCCGCGCGCAAGGACGGCAAGACCTACAAGGACGAGAACGGCTACACTGCCAAGGACAGCGAGTTCCACAGGATCACCTGCTTCAACGGCCTGGGCCAGAACGTCGCCAAGTTCTGCAGCAAGGGCCAGCTGGTGACGGTCGAAGGGCGCATCCATTACACCCAGTGGGAAGACCAGGACGGCACCAAGCGCTACGGCTGCGAGATCATCGCGGACAAGGTCGATTTCCTCACCAAGGGCCGCGGGACCTCTGGCGACAGCGCTCCCGACATCGACGAAGACTGAAGGGCTTGTCCCCTCTCAAACAAGGCCCCGGCAGAGCGATCTGCCGGGGCCTTGTTTGTGCTTGAACCGCAATCGGCGGCGCGGGGGCATCGAGCCCCACGCGCCGCCGGGACTACCGGCTAAGCTGCTGACAATCGCTTGATGGCGGTGTCGATGCCAAGTGTCATAGAGAGGCGCAGCAGCTGCTTGAGCTGCGCCGGTTCGAGCACTTCAGCACCGCAATCGAGCAGCACTTTGCCGAGGTCGGCGGCAGCCTCTTCGCGCAACCCCGCTTCGCGGCTGACAAGTTCATCGCGCTCTGCCCGAAGCTTCAGGAGGGCATCACGTGCACTGGGCTTTGACCTGGCCATAATCAGGGTCCTTTCGATCTGGCCGTTGGACCCCTCCGCTCACAATCTTGCCATCATGACGCAGCGTTTCAAGGGGGCAGGGCACTCTCGCCGCTGCCGTGCCTTGCCGAGAGGTTGGAAGGTTCTCTCGCAGAGTGGCCAAGTGTGATGGCGCCTTTGGGTCCGCGTCAAGGACGACAGGGCCCCACCATTTTGCCGGGACGAGCCCGACAAAATCGTTGCCCCCATCGCCGCTGCGCGGCCGCGCTTGCGCGCGGTCCCTGACCCGGCCCGTCGGCCCCATCGCAGAGCTTCCTGATGCGACGCATCGTTTTCAGGAGGATACGATCATGATCATTTCAGCACACGCCGCGCAGGCCGAATTCGACAACAGCAGCGCCTGGATTGCAGCCCTCGATCAGGCCCACGCCCGAGCGCAGCACAGCTACTTCACGCAGTACATCCTGATCGATGGACAGAGGGGCTATCTGGTCATCGACGAAGGCGACTACGGCGCACTACCGGCCGAGCTTGAGGGCCGGGTCATTGATGCTGTTTGCGGCAAGCTGAGCGACGAGTTCTAGGGAGATTGGCACCATTAGAGGGAGGGCGTCCGTCAGGGCGCTCTCCCTTTTTCTTTGCTCGTTCACTGGACCGCCTATCGAGAGCGTAATCGACCGGTGCGGAGCGATTTGGATTGCCCCATGAAAAAGCCCCGCCGAACCGTTTGGGCTCGGCGGGGTTGAGGTCGAGAGCACCGGAATGGCACCCTTCGGGTCGCAGATACGGTCTAGCATCGCTTTGATGAAATCAAAGTGACGATCGTCACTCGCGACGGATCGGAACCTGCAGCCAGGCCACCGGGGTAGGTCAGTTCGGCACCCGGCCTCGAGGTTGACCTCGAGCCGTTCGACGGCACTGACGGGAGCAGATCAGGCCAGCGCCTGGGGGCAGCCGAGGTCCCTCGAGTCCGGTACTCCTTGAGCCGATTGTCCTTCCAACCGACCACCTGGAACGCCGCTGCAAAGGAGGGGAAGTGGGCACACCCTACGCGACTTGTCGCAGGTGGGAAGTATCAGAAATAAGTGCCAAAATTTGTGATTTCGACCCCTTTGGCGCATTTCCGTCACATTGACCTGCAAGGCGCTTTAGCACGTCAGTCTACCGTACAGGGAGGCGAAGACGGCGCGGTTCCTTGCCTCCAATGTTCTTGACATGTTCGAAATATCGACGTAATCTGCCCATCACTTTCGCAGAGTGACCAGGCTCCTTCACTTGAAGGAATCTGTCGAATGTCACGTCCCAAATGTCTCCAAGCCTACGTCTCTGACGAGCTTGCTACTCGTGCCCGCGCAGCAGCTTCTGCCAACGGGCTCGCGCTCAGCGAAT
>JAGWXN010000232.1 GCA_018969885.1 Betaproteobacteria bacterium
AGTGGCGTCAAACTTCACCGGGTCGTAGTCCATTCCGGAATCCTGAGCGAACAGGCATTCCACCACTGCCTGGGGACGAGGCAGGCTTCCTACATGAGTAACGGAGAAGGCTTGCGGCATTCGGAAAGCTCCGTGTGAAAGAAGATCAGCGCTGCGAGCGGTCGGTAAAACGCTTCAGTGCGACATAGCCGTTCGCATCGTGCGCCCACCCGGCAAGCGCAGCGGATTCGATGACCTCAGGCGCCCAGTCGATACGCTTTCGATGATCCCCCGATGTCAGGAGAAGCGCGCGCACGGTGCCTGTGCCACGGTTGGTCATGCGCCGCCAGACATCACCCGGCAATGCATAGCTGTCCCACGCAGCATCACGCCCCTTCAGACAGCACTGGGTTTGCGCACGGCCACTGTCGATGTCCAGAGCCAGATCGCCCTCCACTGCAATCACCACCTGCTTGTCGGCCAACCGGTGCCGTGCCACCCCGCCACCAGGGGGAATGGCCAACCATTCGATCGACACGCCATGACTGTTGGCGATGGGAGGCGTGGTGTCACGATCTTCGCTGATTCCTTGGCCAATGACCGGTGCAAGCTGCGCACCGCCGCCCGGTAGCGCGCTATCAAGGAGGCCTTGGGTCGACCAGCGAAGCCCCGCACTGCGCACCATTCGGGTAAGCATTTCGGCTTCGCTCCAGTCGCGTAGGGCGGCGATTTCCTGCTGGGTCATGGGCTGGAGCGCCTTCAGGGGCGGCGCGAGCTTCTCCCCCTTGCGTTCGTCGATGATGCGGTAGTCGTCGGTGAGGTGGAGTCCGTTTGCCGCCGCAGCTGCCAGCGTGGTGGGCCCCCAGAGGATGCCGCCGGTATCGTCGCCGCCGAGCGCGGTGAACATGAATCCGTCATCGATGCCGATATTTCGAAAGCCGCGGTAGATCCAGGTGGGTACGCTCACGATATCGCCTGCGCCGATGCGCACGCTGCGGTGATCGGGGTTGAAGCCCCACATGATTTCCCATTCGCCTCGCACGCAGATAAACACCTCGCAGGTGAAGTGCATGTGCGGCGGATTCATCTTGCCGTGGGGCATGGACACACCGCCCACCTGAAAGCCATGGCGTTCTCGGAGGCTGATAGGCTGATTCGGGTTCTGCGACACGCCGGGCCCGATCAGCGCGTAGTTGTACTTGGGCGAGCACTCCGGAATGCGGTAGTCAATGAACGCTTCGGTGCTGTAGCGAAGCGAATCAAACGGGATAAAGCGCTGGTCAAGTGCCTGCTGATCGAGGGCGGTCATGATCGGGGATCGGTAGGTTGGGCGAGACGGTTGGACGAAGCACGGGTACGCATTCGGGTGGTTGCTCGCACGCAGAGTTGACCGCGCACAATAAGCGACTGCGATCGCAACGCACCGCTTCGAATCTGCTCCAGAAGCAGCGTGACGGTGGCTTCTACCATGGGGGCAACGGGCTGCTCGAAGGTGGTCAGCTGATAAGCAGGCCAGCAAGACTGCGGCACATTGTCGAAGCCCACCACCGACACCTCTTCAGGCACCCGCACCGAAAGCTGGTGACGCAGGGTGTCGATGACCGCGAGTGCCATCTGGTCACTTGCCGCAAAGACCGCGTCCGGAGCCTTCCGGCGCGAGCGAAACAGCGCCCGGGTTGCCTCGGCGGCCTGGTCGGCGTCATAGCCCCCTACTGCACGCGCGAACAGGTGCTGTGAGCCCTGAGCAAGACCCTGGATAAAGCCACGTTCACGTTCGAGGTTGGTCGAGGAGTCTTCGCGACCGGCAATAAAGGCGATTCTCGAATGCCCGCGCTCGAGCAGATGCTGGGCCAGCAGCCGACCACCACGAACATTGTCACCACGCACCGAGCTGACCGCGGGCGAGCCACGGCGTCGCGCCATGACCCGATTGAAGAGCACCACCGGGATACCCGCTGCCGTGCAGCGCTGGGCGAGTGCTGACGACAGCGTGACCGCACCCAGCACGATGCCGTCGACCCGATACTGGAGCATGTTCTCCACCAGTGCATCTGAGTCGGTGTCGTCGGCCACAAACATGAGCAGGTGAAAGCCGTCGGCCTGAAGGCGTCGGCTGAGGTGCTCGAGCACCGCGGGATAGAAGAGGTTATCGAGTTGCGACACGACCAGCCCGATGATGCGAGACCGCCCGGTGATGAGGCTACGCGCAAGCGCATTGGGCTCGTAGCCCAGCGCCTGCGCCGCGCGCATGACCTTGGCACGCGTGGCGGCGCCTACGCTCGCGCCAGGCGTGAAGGTGCGGCTAACCGCCGACTGAGACACGCCAGCATGACGCGCCACATCAATAGAACTGACCCGATCGCCGGGCAAGGCTGTCTCCGAAGAAGCCACCTCGCACACCTGACTGCGGGGGGCTTTGCATAGGTATGCAAAATATTCTGGCAGTAACGCCTACCGTATGCAAGCCTTACGGCAGCCGCCCCCTATCACCGCTCAGGGGCACTACAACTTGAACACCCGCATCGCGTTATCCGCTGCGATTGCGCGCCGTTCGCTCTCGGGCAGCGCGTCGAGCCGCGCAGCCGCCACGTCGGCCTCATGCACCCGATGCGGCCAGTCTGTGCCCAGCATGACCTGGCTCGACCCCGCCACGTCAATCAGGTAGCGAAGAGGGGCCAGGTCATAGGTAATGCTGTCGTAGTAGATGTGTCGCAGATAGTCGGTGGGCTTACGGCGCATTTCCCGCAGATGATCAAACTCCGCCCGGTCGCCCATCTCGAACCGCCCCACCAGGTAGGGCAGCATGCCACCACCGTGCGAGGCGATCAGCTTCAGATTCGGGAAGCGGTCAAAGAAGCCATGGAAGATCATCTTCGCGACTGCCAGCGTCGTGTCGTAGGTAAAACCCACCGACCAGAACAGGTTGTGCGGAATGATGCCCATCTTCTCCGCGCCCAAGGGATCGGTGGGGTGCACCAGCACGGGAAGCCCAAGCGCGTCGATCTCTGCCCAGACTGGCGCGAAGCACTCATCGGTGAGGCTTTTCCCGGCAATGTTGCCGAGCACCATCACGCCGACTGCACCGTTGGCCACCGTCCGCCGCAGTTCGGCCACCGCAGCCTGCGGATACTCCCAGGGAAGCGAAGTAAACCAGCGGATCCGATCCGGCCAACGCGACTGCGCAGCCTGCATCGAATCATTGGACTCGCGCGCCGCCAGGGCGCTGGTGGCCTCGTCGCCCCAATACACATTCGGGCAGGTGAGCGAGACGATCGACAGATCAATGCCATAGCGATCCATCTCGCGAATCCGGAGCTCGTAATCAAAGTGCCCGATCTGCGGAATCACCACGGGCGTGGTGCCGCGAAAGATCTCCTGCTTACCGTCTGGCCGGGTCTGAAGATTGAACTCGCCACCGCGCGATTTCAGCAGTTCCAGCCATTTCTCGGTGAACATGTGCGTGTGAATGTCGATCACGGTCATGATGGGATCCTGTTGACGAAGAGACGCGGCCGACCGGGACATCCGGGCCCGCGCACGGAACAAAGCCTGCGGCTCTGCTACGATCGGATGTGATTGTCGCCGGGCTGTGCATTCGCGAAAAGTCCCCGTCTTTGGCTGGACCCGGCGCTTCCGCATACGATCCTGAATCGCCCCATCCCACTCCTGCGACCCTCAACTTGTCAGCGCACCCCACCATGTCCGACGGAACCGTTCACCTCACGCTTGATTCGGGCATTGCCTGGATCACTTTCGACCGCCCCCAGGCCCGTAACGCCATGACCTGGACCATGTACAACCAGCTTGCAGCGATCTGCGAGCAACTGAAGACGGACCACACCGTGCGGGTTGCCGTCTTTCGAGGTGCGGGTGGACAGGCCTTCGTCGCGGGTACCGACATCGCACAGTTTCTTGAGTTCGGAAGCTCGGGCGATGCCGGAGCCGACGGTATCGCCTATGAGCAACAGATCGATCAGACGCTACGCGGTTTTGCCACGCTCCCGATGCCCACGATCGCGGTCATCGAAGGCTGGGCGGTCGGAGGCGGTCTCGCACTCGCCACCGGCTGCGACTTCAGAATCGCAACACCCTCAGCGAAATTCGGTGTGCCAATCGCCCGCACGCTGGGGAACTGCCTCTCGATAGCCAACCTCGCGCGCCTCAAGGATGCCTTCGGCACGCAACGCGTGAAGCGCATGCTGCTGCTCTCCGAAATTCTCGAGGCGAACGAGGCACTGGCCTGCGGCTATCTGCAGCAGATCGCGCCGGCCGAGGCCATCGAACAGGCTGCCCGCGACCTGGCAGGCAAACTGGCTTCGCTCGCCCCCATCACGCAGCGCGTCTCCAAGGAGGGGCTGCGCCGAATCGCGGGCGCCAGTCTGCCCGACGACCATGACCTGGTGCGGCTCACGTACGCTAGCGCCGATTTCCGCGAGGGCGTCGCCGCCTTCGTGGCCAAGCGGCCGCCACAGTGGCGAGGCGAATAGGGCGAGGCGCACGCAAGCCTGCCCGGGGCTCCCCTCATGTTCGGCATCACCGATAGCGGTGCCTATGTGCTCGCCGTGATCGTGTTCCTCGCGATCCCTGGCCCGGGGAACCTGGCGCTTCTCACCTCTACTGCGCAGGGGGGCCTGCGCGGTGGACTGCTCGCGACGCTGGGGGTGATCGCAGGCGACCAGGTGCTGATCTGGGCGGCGGTAGCAGGCATGGCGGCGCTGCTGTTGGCCATGCCCGTGCTGTTCGGTCTGCTGCAGTGGGCGGGCGCCCTGTACCTGATCTGGCTGGGTGTGCGTCTCATTCGCGCAACCGACGCAGGCGGCGCGGTCATCAGCATGTCCTCGGGGCGCTATTTCCGACAGTCCCTGCTGATCACGGTGCTGAACCCCAAAGCTATCGTGTTCTACCTCGCCTTCTTTCCGCTTTTCATCGATCCCCAGCAACATCGGGGACTGCTCACTTTTGCGGTCATGGCGTTCATCGCTGCCTTCCTCACTTTTCTATATGGCCTGATTCTCTGCAGCGTCGCGATCCGGGTGTCTGCGAGTTGGGGCGGGCGGCCTCGCCTTGGTCGATGGCTGAACCGGCTCGCGGGGCTGGTCATGATCGGCTTTGGACTCCGAATGATTCTGGTGCGCTGACCGCCTGTCAGTGCCAGGGAGCCATCGCCATGCCGGGCATACGCCTGCCGTGGTTTGCGCGGCGCCCAGGATTTGCTTAGCCTTTGCATCATGAGCACTTCAACTCTTCCCATTCTCGTGGCCGGCGGGGGCATCGGGGGCCTGGCGGCCGCGCTTGCTCTCACCCGTCGTGGCTTTCGCGTTCGTGTGCTCGAGCAGTCGCCCGAGATCGGTGAAAT
>JAGWXN010000012.1 GCA_018969885.1 Betaproteobacteria bacterium
TACCCGGGCCTTGATTGACCTCGCAGGCTATGCGGTGCTTTTACCCATGCTGGTCTGGCTCACGCTTGCGCTTTCGCGCTATTTCTCGAGCGCCTACGCCAGTAACGAAAAAAGCGGCCAGTCCGCCTTCAATATGCCAGTCTGGCCCTTCCGGCTGGTTTTCTTCGCGGCATTTTTGCTGCTCACCCTGCAGGTACTCGCCGAGGTCATCAAGCTCGTTCGAAGCCTGCGCAGCGTCCCCGCGAGAGCCTGAGGCCATCATGGACCTACTTCCGTTTTTCATGCTGCCGGTAGCCTTTCTGCTCATGTTCCTGGGCTTTCCGGTGGCGTTCTGCATGATGGTCACCGCCGTGCTGTTTGGTCTCGCGGTCTTTGGCGATCGGGTGGTGTTTCAGTTCATCGAAAAAATCGATGATCTGTCCTCCAACTTCGTCTTTGCCGCAGTACCGCTTTTTGTTTTCATGGGCTCCATGCTCGAGCGCTCAGGCATCGCCGAGCGTCTGTTCGAGGCCATCCACATCTGGACCCGGCGGCTGCCGGGCGGGCTGGCGCTCGCAACCGTCATCATGTGCATTCTGTTTGCCGCCTCCTCGGGCGTGATCGGTGCCACCGAGTCGGTAGTGGGTCTCCTCACCATTCCGGTGATGATGCGCTATGGCTATAACCGGGCCCTCATCTCGGGCACCATCTGCGCCGGCGGCTCGCTCGGCACCATCATCCCGCCCTCCGTCGTGGCCGTCGTCATGGGCCCGCTCGCCAATCTGTCAGTGGGTGACATTCTCTACGGCATGACCTTCCCCGGGCTTCTGATGGGGCTTCTTTACCTCATCTACATCCTCGTGCTGTGCGTGCTCAAGCCTGAGAACGGGCCCGCCATTCCACCTTCGCCCGACGACCCCACCTTCGGCGAAAAGCTCTTGATCAGCGTGAAAAACCTCATCCCGCCCGTGCTCCTCATTTTCGCGGTGCTGGGATCGATTCTGCTTGGCTGGTCCTCGCCCACCGAAGCGGCCGCCATCGGCGCGCTCGCCTCGGTGCTCCTCACCGTGCTCTACGGCACCTTCAGCCTCGCTTCGTTCTACGAGGCGCTCATCAAGACGCTGAAGGTCACGGCCATGATCATGATGGTGCTGCTCGCGGGCACGCTCTTTACCGGCGTTTTCATCGGCGCGGGCGGCATTAATACCGCCAGCCGCCTGATTGGTGACCTGAACCTGAGCCCCTGGATGCTGCTTTCGCTCATGATGCTGATCATCTTCATCGCGGGGTTCTTTCTCGACTGGATCTCGATCGTCCTTATCTTTGTACCCATCTTCACTCCGCTCGCTACCATGGCGGGGTTCGACGGTGTTTGGTTCTGCGTGCTGTTTCTCATCATGATTCAGACCAGTTACCTCACGCCACCCATGGCGCCCGCCATCTTTTATCTGCGCGCTGTGGCGCCCCCCGAGATCACCATCCGCGACATGTACCGGGGCGTGGTGCCGTTCATTGCGCTTCAGGTGCTCACACTTGGTTTCACCATGGCCTTCCCGCAACTGGTCAGCTGGCTGCCCGAGCAGATGCTGCAGTTTCGCTAGCGCCTGAACCCGACTCAGAGAGGTTTCCATGACGCCCGATCAGATCCTGTCCATCAAGCCGCGCGTGCTCACCCAGTCACAGCGTGAGTTCTATTTCAACGAGGGCTACATCCTGCTCGAGCGGGTGATAGGCGACGAATGGATCGCGAAACTTCGCGCCGCCACCGAGGAGATGGTGGAGCGCTCACGCAAGGTCAGCGTGTCCGACAAGATCTTCGATCTTGAACCGGGGCACACGCCTGATGCGCCTCGGCTGCGTCGGGTATCGAACCCGGTCGAACATCACCCGGTCTACTGGGACTATGTCACGCGTTCGCCGATTGTCGATATCGTGGCCGATCTGGTGGGCCCAGATGTGAAGTTCCATCACTCCAAGCTCAATTTCAAATGGGCACGCGGTGGTGAAGAGGTGAAGTGGCACTACGACATCAGCTTCTGGCCCCACACCAATTATTCGCCGCTCACCGTAGGCACCTACATCTATGACTGCGGCATGGATAACGGTCCGCTCATGGTGCTGCCACGCAGCCATATCGAGGTTGAACCGCTCCTCACCCAGTTCGATGAATCGGGCCGCTGGATCGGATGCCTGCGCGACGCCGATGCAGCGCGCCTGCCGATCGAGCGTGCGGTGGCGCTGCCCGGACCGGCTGGCTCGCTCACACTGCACAATTGCCGCACACTGCACGCTTCGCCAAAAAATCTGTCCGACACCGGGCGGCCGCTCCTGCTCTACACGCTCACCTCTGCTGATGCATTTCCGTACACGGTCAACCCCATCCGACCGAAGCATGATCAGGCGATCATCGCCGGAAAGCGCGCCACCTGGGCGCATCACGATCCCCGGCCGTGCCTGCTGCCTCCCGACTGGTCTGGCGGCTACACCTCCATCTTCGCGCTCCAGCAGCAGGAAAGCGAAACCGACTCCCCGCCGCTTGCCACCGCCACCATGTAGATCAGGTCGCGCAGGTGGACCTTTCACAAGCCGAGCGGGCCAGACGGTTTCACGCGCTTCATCACGAGCAGAAGCTGTTCATCATCGGTAGCATCTGGGACGCCGCAAGCGCGGTGATTTTCGAGCAGGAAGGGTTTACCGCGCTCGGCACCTCGAGCGCCGGGATCGCCTACGCACACGGTTTGCCCGACGGCGAGCGCGCGCCGCTTACCGACATGATCGCGGCCATCGCCCGTATCGCGCGCTCGGTATCCATCCCCGTTTCCGCCGATCTTGAATCCGGCTATGGCGCCGCGCCCGCTGAAGTGGCTGAGACGTGCCGGCTCGCTCTGGAGGCGGGCGCGGTGGGCGTCAATCTTGAAGACGCCCGGCCAGGCGCCGCGACACTCACCGATCTCAAGCGGCAATGCGAAATTATTCGCGCTGTACGTCTGGCGGCCGATCGCTGCGGTGTTCCGCTCTTCATCAACGCGCGCACCGATGCGTTCTGGCTGTCGCTGTGGGACGCACCGCGCCGATTGTCCGAGAGCATCGCGCGCTGCCGGGCCTATGTCGATGCCGGTGCAGACGGGGTGTTCGTGCCGGGCGCGCTCGATCCCCCCACCCTCTCATCGCTGGTGCGGGCCACCGCAGCCCCGCTCAACGTGCTCGCGATGCCGGGCTGCCCCGATATCGCCACGCTGCAGGCGCTGGGGGTACGCCGTCTTTCACAAGGATCCGGACCCGCGCGAGCGATGCTGGGCCTTGCCAGCCGCATTGCACGCGAGTTGCTCGACCAAGGTCGCTACACTTCGTTTCATCAAGGCTCGATCGGCTACGCGCAGGCCAATGCGCTGTTTGGCGACCGGCGCCCGAGCCCATCACCTGACCCTCATTTGAAAGCGCTTCCGAAATGAATGCCTCCTATGTGCTCACGCTCTCCTGCCCCGACCGCGCCGGCATTGTTCACGCGGTCTCAGGCTTTCTTTTTGAGCGAGGCGCCAACATCGTGGAGGCCGCGCAATTTGGCGACGTGGCAACCGGCCTTTTTTTCATGCGCGTGCAGTTCGAGCTCGCCACCGAGCAGATGCCCATGGCGGCGCTGCGTACCGAATTCGAGCCGGTGGCGCAGTCTTTTTCGATGCGCGCCAAGATCGTTGAACTCAGTCGGCGGCTGTCCACCGTCATCATGGTGTCCAAGCTTGGCCACTGCCTGAACGATCTGCTCTTTCGGTGGCGAAGCGGACTGCTGCCGCTCGATATTCGCGCAATTGTCTCGAACCACCGCGACTTCTATCAGATGGCCGCCTCCTATGACATCGCCTTTCACCACATCCCGGTCACCGCCGACACCAAGGCCGAGGCCGAGGCGCGGCTGCTGGAGGTGGTGAGGTCGGAGGGTGTGGATCTGGTGGTGCTGGCCCGCTACATGCAAGTGCTGTCACCTGGCCTCTGTGCACAGCTGGAGGGCCGGGCGATCAATATTCACCACTCGTTTTTACCCAGCTTCAAGGGTGCGCGCCCCTACCAGCAGGCACACGACCGGGGCGTGAAGCTGATTGGCGCAACCGCCCACTATGTCACCACCGACCTCGATGAAGGGCCCATCATTGAGCAGGATGCGGCGCGTGTGGATCACACCATGGACGTTGCCACGCTCACCGCGATCGGGCGCGACGTTGAAAGCGTGGTGCTGGCCCGGGCGCTTAAATGGCACGCGGAGCACCGCGTGCTGCTCAACGGCTCGAAGACTGTCGTGTTTCGCTAACCGCCGCGGCGCTCATCCGCCCGCGAGCAGCACGCCGGCGGGAATCGCGCACAGGCAGGCCACCAGCACCAGCCGATCAGAGTCGAACCACACCCGCCAGCCCGAGACCGGGCTCAAGGGTTTTGTGATTGCTTTCATCGCCACACTCCTTTCCTGTCAGTGCGGTGATGATCCGCCCCTCCAGGCTCATGGCGTGAGCCTCGCCTGGGCAAGCAGGCTCAGGGCCTGTGTGTGGCGTTCAAGCGCTGCTGCCGCCCACTGTGACTCCAGGGCTGCCACCCGTGGCCGTCGGAGCGCCTCGCGGATCTGAAGATTGAAGGCCTGAACAACCGACTCCTCGGCGAGCATCCGCTCGGGCACTGCGGGACCATAGGCAAGCGCGCGTGCCTGAGCAAGCGTCTGGCGCGCGGTGCGCTCGTCGGTGGCCGTTGCCGCGCGCCGCGCGCCATCACGAAGCGCGGCGCACGACTGCCGGAGCTGCGGCGCCTGAGTCACCAGCCACTGGCGGGCAAGTGCGCTCACCACCGGTTCACGCCGCTCCATCTGGGCGAGATCGACCGACAGATACTGCGCGATCGCAGGCGGAGCGCGGCGAACGGCGCGAGCCTGCGCCTCGGCGGACGGTGTCACAGCGGGCGGTGAGGCCGTGGTGAATCGAACAAACCGTTGCGCAAGTCTCATGTCACGGGAACCGGCGGCAACCAACGCGAGCCTGGTCCGCGCCAGCACGACAAACGCAGGCTGCACTTCGAGCAGCGGATCGGTGACCGCATCCTCAAAGACCAGGCTGAGTGGCGTCGGGCCGCCTGTGTCGCCGCTTCGACTGTTGGCAACCAGGCCCAACAGCAGCGCCCAGCCCCCCTCCCAGCCGCGATCCTGTAGCGCCGATTCAATCAGCAAGCTCCCCAGGCCGCCGGGCGCCGCAAACGGGTTAGCGAGCGCGCCCGTGCACTCGCCCTGGGCCAGGTCCTGCCAGCGCTCCGGCCACGCCGGCGCCGAAGCAGCGGCCGGTCGAGCGAGCGCAATCCGGATCAGATGCTGCGCCCGGGCGGTGAGTCCCTGATCCGCAGGCGCCGTGCCACCCATGGGCTGCGGCTCGCCATCGATGCCAAGAAGCAGGCCTTCAGCCGCCGCCGCTGCAAAGCTTTCCGGTGAAGCGGACCAGATCAGGTGGGGGCGCTGCGCCGGCGTATTCGAACGAAGCATGCCCAGAATCTGCTCAGGCCGCTGGATGATGAGTTCAACCCGCGTACCCGGATTCGCCTGCTCAAACGCCCGCACCCGTGCCCGTGCGTAGGACTCGGGCAGCGTACTGACGATGGTGAGCGAGGCGAGGCGCGCGGAACCGGCACTCGGGGCGGTCGGTTGTGCGCCCACGTCGCACGGTTGAATCACCCCCCCCACGACAACGAGCGAGATCAGCGCGATCACTCGAACGCACGCCGAACGCAGCTTCATTGCATAATTCCTTATGGGCAGTTAGGCCTCGCGATGGCCCCGGCCGTGATTCTAGGCTGCTCTGCTCACCGTTGTCCGACCATCACCTCGCCTGCGAGTTTATCGCCTCCCGCGCACCGCCCGGTTCCCACTCATGACACGCTCCGCTGCCACCCGCTTTCGCCTGCTTCTGTCTGCCGTGCTGCTGGCAGGCGCCGCAGGCTTTGCCGCGGCCGACAGCCCAGCACCACGCAAGCACGTCTGGGCAACACCCGATAGCGGCAGCGAAGCGCATGAGCAACTGCGTGCGCTCACAGGCGCGCTTGCCAAGGGCAGCGTGATACGGGTGCAGATCGAGAGCTCCGCCTCGCACGTGACGCGAGCCCGGATGCTGCGCGACGGTCGGGCGCAGCTCGCGGCCACCAGCGTGGCGGGCAGTGTCTTTGCCCAGGAGGGTCTGTTTGCATTTGCCGGGGCAGACTGGGGGCCGCAGCCGGTCCGGGCTGTGCTGATGAATTCACATGGGCAATTGCTTGGGCTGGTGGCGGCGGGCGATGCCGGCATCACTTCTGTCGCAGAGCTGAAAGGCAAGCGCGTAGCGCGCATCAAGGATGCCCCCGAAGTTGATCAGCACCTGCGCGCCCTCCTTGCCCACGCCGGCCTCACCTGGCAAGACGTCACCTCGGTGCCGACCGAAGGTTATGGCGCCGCCATCCGTGCTGTCGCCGCTGGACGCGCCGACGCCGCATTCGCGGCCTCGCGCACACCGGATCTGCAGGCATTGGCCTCCTCCAAGCGCGGGCTCACCTGGCCGCTGGTACCTCACGCCGACGAGCAGGGATGGCGCCAGCTTCGTCAGTGGGCGCCCTACATGGTGCCGGTCGATGCGGTGACCGGCACCGGTCTGTCAGACAAGGAGCCGGTGGAAAGCGTGAACTGGCCCTATCCGGTTCTGATCACGCTGGCACGGCGCGATGCCGATGAAATCCAGGCGCTCACCCGTGAGCTCACCGGACGCTGGCGCGACTATCGCGACGCCGCGCCCGGCAACGCAGGTTGGGAAGCGCGTCGCCAGCCGCTGGCATGGGCCATTCCGTGGCACGACGGCGCAATTCGCGTGTTTCGCGAACAAGGCCTATGGCGCGCCGAACATCAGGCGCATCAGGAGCAGCTGCTCGAGCGCCAACGTGTGCTGAAGCAGGTCTGGGAGAGCCTGCGCCGATCCGGCGAGCCTGGCGCGAACCCTGACGCCGACCACGAAGCCGTGTGGCTGAAAGCGCGAGCCGAGGCTTTAAAGAAAGCGGGCCTTGATACCCTCTGGGACGCAGGCGCCCAGTGATCACTCAGTAGGTGCCGGGATAGGTGCCACCGTCAATCAGGAAATTCTGCCCGGTGACGTACGAAGCCTGCCCGCTGCAAAGATACGCGCAGGCCTGGCCAAATTCGTACGGCTCGCCCAGCCGGCCGGCCGGGATCGACTTGGCGCGCGCAGCCAAGGTTTCTTCCAGGCTCTGCCCCTGCTTGCTCGCCATCGCCTGCGCGGTGGTGCGAATCCGGTCGGTGTTGAATACCCCGGGCAGCAGATTGTTGATCGTGACGTTGTGCCGCACGGTCTGACGCGCCAGACCGGCTACAAAGCCGGTCAGACCGCTACGAGCGCCGTTGGATAGACCCAGCACCTCGATGGGAGCCTTGACCGAGCTTGACGTGATGTTGATGATGCGGCCGAAGCGGCGCGCGATCATGCCGTCGACGGTTGCCTTGATGAGCTCGATCGGCGTGAGCATGTTGCCATCGAGTGCCTTCACCCAGTCGTCACGCGTCCAGTTGCGAAAATCGCCAGGCGGGGGACCGCCGGCGTTATTGATCAGGATATCAACCTGCGGACAGGCAGCAAGCACCCGGGTTCGCCCCTCTTCGGTGGTGATGTCGGCCGCCACCGTGCGCACTTCGACGCCTGTCTGCTTGCGGATCTGGTCAGCGGCCTGCTCCAGCACCTCACTCGAGCGGGCATTCATCACCAGATTGACGCCTTCCTGCGCGAGTGAAATCGCACAGCCATACCCCAGGCCCTTGCTCGAGGCGCAAACGACCGCCCAGCGGCCGGAAATTCCGAGATCCATTGCTAACCCTCCAGGAAAATCAAGCGGAAGCGGGTAACGCGTTCAGCGACGCGCACCCGTGCGCCGCTCGAGCGACGCCAGCCGCGATTCTAACGACGAGAGCAGAGTCGAGTGTTCAGCCAGGTCGCTGCGAGCCACCAGCATGGGATCCTCGACACTCCACTGGCGGGCAAACCCAGCACCTGCGCGCTCACCGAGCTCACGCAGCGCCTGTGCCGCGCCGGCGGCCAGCCCCACGATCCGGTGCGCGATCACATCCCCGGTCAGGCGGCTGAGGTCTTCTTCAACATCCCAACGCAGCGTGCGCGACAGCTCGCCCAGCGCGGCCGCGAGGAGCACATCGCCCTCGATGCGCAGATGCGGCTGAAGCCCTGCGGGCCCCTTGCTCAACATCGCAAACCCGGCATCCAGCGATGGCCGGATACTCATGGTGACCGAGGGGGAGGAGGTTGCTGCGGGCGCGGGCTCGAGCAGACCTTCCGCGCTCACGCAAAGCAGCATCGAAAACCATGCCGCCGGCTGCGCAGAATCGCGTGCTTCCAACCGGATCAGCCGCCCCGCGTGCGGACGCAGACTTGCCCGTGCCGAGTCGTTGGCGGCCAGCAAATGATTAAGGGCCGCGAGCAGTGCCCGCAGCCCTTGCTGGGAAGCGCCCGACAGCCAGTCTGAGGCGCCCCCGGAGGAGACCGACGCTTCGCGCGAAGCGTCGGTTGACGCGCCCATGTCAGGCGGCCGGAGCCTCGTTCTGCTGGATACCGGCCAGCACCCAACCGCCCGCGCCGTGAACCGGCTTGGTGAGGTTCCAGACTTCGTCGAAGGACTGCGCCGGAGCGCCAACCGCCTCGCGAATCACGCCGTAGAACCGAACGCTTGCCATGTGCTCAGCGTCGCTCGAATCCACGCCCAGGAACTCAGCCTCGACCGACACCACCTCAGTGACGTTGGCCGCTCCCTTGCGGTCTTCGATCTGCATGCGCAGTTCGGCGAACATCTCGGGAGAGGTGAATTCGCGCAGGTCGTTGAGATTGCCGGAATCGAACGATGCCTGAAGGCGGATGAACTGGACCTTGGCATTGCGGACAAAACCCGCGATGTCAAAGTTGGCCGGTACCCGCAGACCCGTGCTGGCGGCCGTTGTTGCAGTCGCCTCGACCGGGCCCGAACCCGCTGCGAGCGGTGCCGTCGCGGCCGGCTGCGAAACCGGGGAAAACAGCGTGTTGCCCGACTGGGCGGGCGCCGCAGGAGACGGCACCGGCGCCTGGCCCGCGGCAGCCCCCGCATAAGCGGGTTGCGGCTGCGCCGACTGGCTCCGCCGCGCCATGATCATGCGGATGACAACCAGCGCGACGACGGCAAGCAACACGATCAACATGATGTTGGCCAGTCCCTCGCCAAAGCCGAGGTGACTCGCGAGCGCGGCGAGGCCAATACCGGCAGCCAGACCAGCGAGCGGACCGAGCCAGCGGTTGCCCTGGGGCTGAGCGGCAGGCGCAGCAGCGGGCTGACCAGGACGTTGGGCGCCAGCCGCGCCCTGCTGACCGGCGGGCGCACCCCCGTCACGCTGCATGGCGTTCGGCTGCTGCTTACCAGAGTTTTTGCCGCCCCCGACGCGGGACGCCTCTGCCTGACCGATCGACAACGTGATGGCGGCAACGAAGGCGGCCACCAGAGCCATCAGACGGGTAAATTTCATGACCGGAGATCTCCTACGATTGAATGAGGGACTACTTCCCAACGTCAATATCGGGCCGACCGACTGGGATTGCAAGAAAAAACTGATCGGGCTACGGTTATTCCGCTCGACGGTAACAACGCGCGCCCGCATTGGCTGTATCCCGGCAGACCGCCCTCGCCTCGAACCCACACCCGCAAGCGCACGACCGGAATCAGTCGAGCCGCCAGCCCTCGTGCAGCGCCACCACGCCCGCACTCAGATTGAACCAGCGCACGCGTCCCAAGCCCGCCTCGCCCATCATGGTGGCGAGCGTTTCCTGATCAGGGTGCATACGAATGGATTCAGCCAGGTAGCGGTAGCTCGAGGCGTCGCCCGCCACCCGCTCGCCCAACCTCGGCAGCACCTGAAAAGAGTAGACGTCATAGAGCCGCTCAAGCGGCTTCCAGACCCGCGAAAACTCGAGCACCATCAGCTTGCCGCCCGGGCGCAGCACCCGCCGCATGTCGGCAAGCGCGCGATCCTTGTGGGTCATGTTGCGCAAACCAAACGCTACGGTCACGCGATCAAAGTAGCCATCGGGAAACGGCAGCCGCTCGGCATCACACTGCACGACCGGTTGTAATACACCGTCATCGACCATCCGGTCGCGCCCGACCGCGAGCATCGAGGCATTGATGTCGGTGAGCCACACCTCGCCCTCGGGGCCCACGCGGCGCGCAAAGCCCCGCGCCAGATCGGCGGTGCCACCCGCCACATCCAGCACCCGCATGCCGGGACGAAGCCCAGCCTGGTTGATGGTGAAGGCCTTCCACGCCCGGTGAAGTCCCATCGACATCAGGTCATTCATCAGGTCGTAGCGCTCGGCCACCGAATGAAAAACCCCAGCGACCCGTGCCGCTTTGTCGTCTTCGGCGACGGTAGAAAACCCGAAATGCGTGCGCCCGCTTTCGCTCATGATGACGCCCTAACCGCAGCCACCGCGTGGCCGCGCCACGGCGGTGCTGCTCATGGATGCCGCCTCGGCAGCAGGCGCGGCCTCACGGCTCGCCCCCGCCTCGGCAAGCCGGCGCAGATAGTCTTCCCAGAGCGCTTGCTGCCGATCGCCCAGCCAGTAGAGGTAGTCCCAGGAAAAAATGCCGGTGTAGTGACCATCGGAAAACATCGGCTGGATCGCGTAGTGGCCGACCTGCTCGATCGCCTGGATCGTGACCTCGGCCTTCCCCGTCTGCAGGGTCTCCTGCCCCGGACCATGGCCTCGAACCTCGGCCGACGGCGAGTAAACACGCAGGAACTCGCAGGGCAGCCGAAACTGGCGGCCATCGGAGTACTCGAGCTCCAGCACACGAGACACTTCATGCAGCACGATTCGCGTCGGAATCGGGGTGTTCGGGTCGAGACCGGCCATTGGAATTCCAGCCCGGCAGGGGCAAAGGGGGACCTGGATGTTAGCGGAATTCGCGCAAACCCAAGGCCGATAGACGCTCACGGAGCAGCGCCTTGAGCGTGGGCAAGCCCTCGCGGCTGCGGGCGATACGCTCGGCCACCAGCGCCGGGTCACGCGCGGCGGGTGCGCTCCAGACCGAGCCGGGGAAGGTCGGGTCGTCCCGCCAGCGCCCCATCACATGCCAGTGCAGATGGGGCACCAGATTGCCAAGGCTCGCGAGGTTGATCTTATCGGGCTGCATGCCATCGCGAAGCCCCCGCTCGACCTCAAACACCACCCGCATCAGATGATCGCGGTCTGACACCCCCAGGTCGCAGGTTTCAGCAATGTGCGCGTTCCAGATCACACGCAGAAAAGCAGGATGCTGCGGCTCGTCGGCAAGCACCACACGCAGCCGCTCGTCGTGAGCGAGCACTTCGCCACCCGGCTGCATGCAGAGCGGACAGTCTGGAACCCGGGACAGAGCAGACATGGCGAGCCTCGCGGCGAGATGACGAAAAAGCCAGCGGCTCAGAACTTGGTGTAGCCACCATCAATCAGCAGATCGGCGCCTGTCATGTAAGACGATGCGTCGCTTGCCAGATAGACGGCGATGCCACCGAAATCATCGGCCGTGCCCCAGCGGCGAAGCGGCACCCGCGGCAACACGGCGCTCGCAAATTTCTCATCGCCAAAAATACCGTTGGTCATGTCGGACTCGATCCATCCGGGGAGGATGGAATTGACGCGAATACGGTATCGCGCAAGTTCGACTGCGAGCGCACGCGCATACGAGGTGACCGCGCCCTTCGAGGCCCCGTAGTGACTGTTTCGTGCAGCGCCTTCGACCGCGGCAGTGCTTGCGGTGACCGCGAGCGACCCGCCCGCACCGCGCGCGATCATGTGACGCGAGGCAGCGCGAAAGGTAAAGAACACCCCATCGAGGTTGACCCGCATCACCCGGCGAAACTCCTCGTGCGTCATCGCACCGATCGGCGTTGAAAACGATGACACGCCCGCGTTCGCAAAACAGGCATCCACATGGCCCAGCCGCGCCACTGATTCGGCGAACGCCGCATCAACCGCCTGCTCGTCGCCGACATCACAGACCTGAGCATGGACGCTGCCGAACACAGCGAGTTCGGCGCGCGCGCGCTCGGTTTTGTCGGGGTTGGTTCCCCAGATCGCCACCCGAGCGCCCGCCTGTAACAACGCGCGCGCCATGCCCAGTCCGATGCCGCCATTGCCACCCGTGACGACCACAGCGCGACCGGTGAGATCAAAACCCGAATAGCTCATTGAAAGCCCTCAGACCAGAACACGCTCAATGCCACCAGCGTTGGCCCGGCCAACATAATCGGGAAGCCAGTTCTCACCGAGCACATGACGAGCAATCTCAACCACAATGTAATCGGCTTCGGTGCCAGCGTCTTCCGAATAGCGCGACAGCCCCTGCAGGCATGACGGGCAGGAGGTGAGGACCTTGACCGGCGTGGCGGCCTGCGCGCGCAGCGCGAGCGCCCCCTTTCTCATTTCCTCTTCCTTGCGAAACCGCACCTGGGTGGAAATGTCGGGGCGCGTGACCGCGAGCGTTCCCGACTCGCCACAGCAGCGGTCATTGCGCTCCACCCGGCCGTTGACACTGTCATTGATGAGGGCGTTCACCACCTTCATCGGCTGGTGCGTTTTCATCGGGCTGTGGCAGGGGTCGTGATACATGTAGCGCGTACCGGTCACCTGCTCGAGTTTCACACCCTTCTCAAGCAGAAATTCATGGATGTCCAGAATGCGGCAGCCCGGGAAAATGCGCTCAAACTCATAGCCCTGCAGCTGATCGAAGCAGGTGCCGCACGACACCACGACCGTACGGATGTCGAGATAGTTGAGGGTGTTGGCCACCCGGTGAAACAGCACCCGGTTGTCGGTGATGATCTTGTCGGCCTTGTCGAACTGACCCGAGCCGCGCTGCGGATAGCCACAGCAGAGATAGCCCGGCGGCAGCACGGTCTGGACACCCACATGCCAGAGCATCGCCTGGGTGGCCAGCCCCACCTGCGAGAACAGCCGCTCGGAACCGCAGCCCGGGAAATAGAACACCGCCTCGGCATCCGAGGCCGCCTTTTGCGGGTCGCGGATGATGGGCACATAGCGGGAATCTTCAATATCGAGGAGCGCGCGCGCGGTCTTTTTGGGCAGATTGCCGGGCAGCTTCTTGTTGACGAAATGAATGACCTGCTCGCGCATCGCCGGTCGGCCCACCGTAGCAGGCGGTTTGGCGCTCTGGCGTTTACCGAACGAGCGAAACACATCGACCGCAAAGCGCTGCGCTTTGTAGCCCACCCCCACCATGGCCGCTCGCGTGGCGCGAATGGTGTCGGGATCGGTGGCATTCAGGAAGAACATGGCGGCGGCGTTACCCGCGTTGAATTTCTTCTTGCCCATCTTGCGAAGCAGGCTTCGCATGTTCATCGACACATCGCCGAAATCGATGTCGACCGGGCAGGGTGCTTCGCATTTGTGGCACACCGTGCAGTGGTCGGCCACGTCCGAGAATTCATCCCAGTGGCGAACCGACACGCCGCGCCGGGTCTGCTCCTCGTACAAGAAAGCCTCGATGAGAAGCGAGGTCGCAAGGATTTTATTGCGCGGGGAGTAGAGCAAATTCGCGCGCGGCACGTGCGTGGCACACACAGGCTTACATTTGCCGCAGCGCAGGCAGTTCTTCATCGAATCGGCAATGGCGCCAATGTCGGACTCATGAAGAATGAGCGACTCCGCGCCCATCAGTCCGAAGCTCGGAGTGTAGGCATTACGCAGGTCACCCGGCACCGCCGGATCGGCGAGGAGCTTGCCCCGATTGAAGCGCCCCTCGGGATCGATGCGGGCTTTCCACTCGCGGAACTCGGCGGTTTCATCGTCGGTCAGAAACTGCAGCTTGGTGATGCCGATGCCGTGCTCGCCCGAGATCACGCCACCCAGCGAACGGGCCAGCGCCATGATGCGCTCGACCGCATCCTCGGCCTCCTTGAGCATGCCGTAGTCGTCAGAGTTGACCGGGATGTTGGTGTGAACATTGCCATCCCCCGCATGCATGTGAAGCGCGACGAACACCCGGCTTCGAAGAAGCCTGCGATGCGCACCCTCCACCGCCTCGAGCACCGGCGCAAAGGCAAGCCCCGGAAAGAGCTCGCGTAGCGGCTCGCGCAGCTCGGTCTTCCAGGACACGCGAATCGTTCGATCCTGCAGCAGATGGAAGAGCTGGCCTGCGGGCTCGGCGACCAGACGCTCATCGAGCGCCGGCAGCACCCCACCCAGGCCCTCGGCGTGGAGCGCGGCGCGCACCGCAGCGAGCGGCTCATCGATACACGCAAGCAGCATGCGCCAGCGGCGACCCACCGCGGCGAGCAATTCCAGCGCCCGCGCACGCCGTTCGGCGAGCAGTTCGTCGGGTGACACCCCTTCTTCACGCGCCTCGCTGGTGCGGCCCATTTCAAGCGGACCCGACAGCAGTCGTTCAAGCTCAGCCACCAACGCGAGCTTGTTGCGGATCGAGAGCTCGATGTTGATGCGCTCGATGCCGTCGGTGTAGTGCCCCATGCGATCAAGCGGGATCACCACGTCTTCATTGATCTTGAATGCATTCGTATGACGGGCAATGGCCGCGGTACGGGCCCGATCAAGCCAGAAGAGCTTGCGCGATTCGGCCGATACGGCGATGAACCCCTCGCCCGAGCGCGAGTTGGCAATGCGAACCACCTCAGAGGTGGCAAGCGCCACGCCCGCATCATCGTCACCCACGATATCGCCAATCAGTACCATCTTGGGCAGCCCGCCCCGGCGCGACTTGGTGGCATAACCGACCGCGCGAAGATAGCGTTCATCGAGATGCTCGAGCCCGGCCAGGATCGCGCCATGCGGCAGCGAATCGAGGTAGGTTTTGATCTCGACGATCGAAGGCACGGCGTCTTTCGCCTGCCCAAAAAACTCCAGACAGACGGTGCGGATGTGCGAGGGCATGCGGTGCAACACCCAGCGCGCCGAGGTGATGAGACCGTCACAACCTTCTTTCTGCACGCCCGGCAGGCCCGCCAGAAACTTGTCGGTGACGTCTTTGCCGAGGCCGGCCTTCCGAAAACGCGCCCCCGGAATCTCGAGCATCTGTTCGCGAATGGGCGCACCGCGCATGGCGCCGTCGGCACCCAGCTGCAACGGTGCAAACCACTTCAGTTCGAAACGCGCCACGGGCACATCGTGAATCTTGCCCAGGTTATGACCGATGCGGCTCACTTCCAGCCAGTTGCCATCGGGGTCGACCATGCGCCACCAGGCCAGGTTGTCGAGCGCAGTTCCCCAGAGGACCGCCTTTTTGCCGCCCGCGTTCATCGCAATATTGCCGCCAATGCAGGAGGCATCAAGCGAGGTGGGATCCACCGCGAACACCAGCCCGGCATGCTCGGCGGCATCGGTGACGCGACGCGTGACCACACCCGCCCCGCTCAGGATGGTCGCCACCTCGTGATCGAGCCCGGGCAGGCGCATGCGCTCAACCGGCCCCAGCGCCTCGAGTTTTTCGGTGTTGATGACCGCTGAAAAAGGCGTGAGCGGAATGGCACCGCCCGTGTAGCCGGTGCCGCCGCCGCGCGGAATGATGGTGAGGCCGAGCTCGATGCAGCCCTCCACCAGACCGGCGATTTCATGCTCGCTATCGGGGGTGAGCACCACAAACGGATATTCCACCCGCCAATCGGTGGCGTCGGTCACATGCGACACCCGCGACATGGCATCGAAGCGGATGTTGTCCTTCGCGGTAATCCTCGACAGACGCCGTAGCGCTTTCTGACGCAAGGTCTGGGTGTGTGCAAAGGCCGCTTCAAAATTTCGTACCGCACCTCGCGCACGCTCAAGGAGGCGCCCCACTTTGGCTGCACGCGAATCGTTGGCAGGGGCCGAGGCGCCCGGTGAGGCCTCGCCCTCGACGCCTTGCGCCTCATCACGTCGACGTTCGACCTCGGCCAGGCGGTGTTCGAGTGCCTCGATCAGCATTCGCCGACGCTTGGGGTTGTCGAGCAGATCATCCTGCAGATAGGGATTACGCTGCACCACCCAGATGTCGCCCAGCACCTCGTAGAGCATACGGGCCGAGCGACCGGTACGCCGCTCGCCGCGCAGCTCTTCGACCACGGCCCAGGCATCGTCGCCCAGCAATCGGCGCACGATCTCGCGGTCGGAGAACGAGGTGTAGTTGTAGGGAATCTCGCGCAGGCGCGGCGCCTGTGCGGCGGCGGATTCAACGATGTCGAGCGGAATGGGTGCGTTCATGAGGCTTCGAATCAATCGGTCATTGTAGAGGAGCGGTCACGAAGGGCGACAGTAACCATCGCCACCAGTCATTGGGCACCCACAACAGGAACGCGGTCATCACCACGTAGCGAACAAACCGGCCAGCCACCGTCCAGGCCATCGAAGGCCAGAACGGCAGCTTGAGCCAACCCGCGACCGAGCAGAGCGGATCGCCCACCACCGGCAGAAACGAAAAGAACAGGGCCCGCGGGCCCAGCCGCTCAAACCACTTCAAGTAGCGTGTTTCTTTGCCCCGGGCAACCGCCTCGTGCGCCCCCCAGCCCATCCAGTAATTGACCGCGCCCCCCATCGTGTTGCCCACCGTGGCAACCGCCACGACCAGCCAGAACTGCTCGGGATTGAGCTTGGCATAGCCAAATACGGCCGGCTCGGATCCCATCGGCAGCAGCGTGGCCGATACGAAGGCGATCACGAAAACGGTTGAGAGCCCATGCTGGGGCAGGGCAAACCATTCGAGAAGACGGGCGATCCAGGATTCCATGGCTGAGTGTGGCCTCGGGCTGCGGAGCAGGACAGACCCGCCCGAGCGTGCATTGAAACGCGCCGATGGCCGGTACGCGGACTTGAAGGGACAGTGACTCTAACAGTGGCGCGGGCGGGCCGCGTTGATGCCAGCGGAGCCATCGGGGCTGCCAGACTAAAATGTCAGGATGCCTACCGACTACCTGAAGCGAATCCTGACCGCCCGCGTCTACGACGTCGCGCGCGAGACGCCCCTTGAACCCGCGGTCAACCTGAGCGCGCGTCTTCGCAACCGCGTGCTCTTGAAGCGCGAAGACCTCCAGCCGGTTTTCTCCTTCAAGCTGCGCGGCGCCTACAACAAGATGGTGCAGCTTCCCCCCGAACAGCTGGCTCGGGGCGTGATCGCCGCCTCAGCGGGCAATCACGCGCAGGGCGTGGCATTGGCCGCACGCAAACTCGGCTGCCGGGCGGTCATCGTGATGCCGGTCACCACGCCCCAGGTGAAGGTCGAGGCGGTTCGCGCGCGCGGCGCCGAGGTCGTGCTCCACGGCGACTCTTACAGCGACGCTTATGCGCAGGCGCTCCTGCTGCAGGCCGAGCAGGGCCTGGTTTTCGTGCATCCCTTCGATGATCCCGATGTGATCGCAGGCCAGGGAACGGTGGGCATGGAGATCCTGCGCCAGCATCAGGGCCCGCTTCATGCGGTGTTTGTTGCGATTGGCGGCGGCGGCCTGATCGCTGGCATCGGCGCATACGTGAAGCAGATCCGGCCCGACGTGAAGGTGATCGGCGTGCAAACCACCGACTCCGACGCCATGCGCCGGTCGCTGGCTGCTGGTCGACGCGTCGAACTCGCCGAGGTTGGCCTCTTTTCTGACGGCACCGCAGTCAAGAAGGTGGGCGAAGAGACCTTCCGCCTGTGTCGTCAGTTTGTGGATGACATCATCCTGGTTGACACCGACCAGTTGTGCGCCGCAATCAAGGATGTTTTCGAAGATACCCGCACCACGCTGGAACCGGCGGGCGCGCTCGCGGTGGCGGGTCTCAAGGCTTATGTCGCGCGCGAGCGAATCCGCAATGAATCGCTGGTTGCAATCGCCTGCGGCGCCAACATGAATTTTGACCGTCTGCGCTTTGTCGCCGAACGCGCGGAGGTGGGCGAGCGACGCGAAGCGGTGTTTGCCGTCACGATCCCCGAAGAGCGGGGCAGCTTCCGCCGCTTCTGCGAGACGGTCGGCCCGCGCAATGTCACCGAGTTCAACTACCGAATCGCCGACTCGCGCGAGGCGCATGTTTTCGTCGGTATCCAGGTTCAGAGCCCGGCAGAGGCCGCACGTATCGCCCGGGGGTTCGTGAAGGCAGGCTTCCCCACGCTCGACCTCACTGATGACGAACTCGCCAAGCTCCACATCCGCCATCTGGTGGGCGGGCACTCGCCACTTGCGCGCGACGAGCGCCTCTACCGGTTCGAGTTTCCCGAGCGGCCGGGCGCCCTCATGCGCTTTCTCACCAGCATGAGCCCCAACTGGAATATTTCGCTCTTTCACTACCGCAACCATGGTGCCGACTACGGCCGAATTCTGGTCGGACTGCAGGTTCCGTCGGCAGAAAAGCGTCAACTTCGCGAGTTTCTTGACACGCTCGGCTACCGCCATTGGGACGAAACTGACCACCCCGCCTATCGACTCTTTCTCGGGGCTCAGATATAATCCAAGCAAATTCAACCTGTTATGCAAATCCTAACGCTCGGACTCAACCACCAAACCGCGCCGCTCTCGCTGCGCGAAAAAGTGTCATTTCCAGCTGACACTTTGCGCGGGGCGTTGCTCGATTTGCGTGGCCGCCTCGAGCGCCTGCTGCCCGAAAGCGCCATTCTCTCCACCTGCAACCGCACCGAGATTTATTGCGCCACCCCCCAGGCGGGCGAGGCGCGGGTGGCGGTCACCGAGTGGCTGAGCGCGCATCGCCACACCGGTCGAATCGATGATCACCTCTATTCGCTGCCCGACGGTCAGGCGGTGCGGCACGCTTTCCGGGTCGCCTCGGGTCTCGATTCCATGGTGCTCGGCGAACCGCAAATTTTGGGGCAGATGAAAGACGCCGTGCGCGCCGCGCAGGAATCCGGCGCGCTCGGCACGCACCTGCATCAGCTGTTCCAGCGCAGCTTTGCGGTTGCCAAGGAAGTCCGCTCGTCCACCGAAATCGGCGCCCACTCGGTCTCCATGGCGGCGGCAGCGGTGCGGCTTGCCCGCCGCATCTTCGATGACATCAGTAAGAGCAGCGTGCTCTTTATTGGCGCCGGCGAAATGATCGAGCTCTGCGCCACGCACTTTGCAGCTCAGCATCCCCGGCGGGTGGTCATCGCCAACCGCACCGCCGAGCGGGCCGACCGGCTGGCGCAACAGTTCGGCGCCGAAACCATGAGGCTGGCCGATCTCCCCAATCGACTCGAAGAATTCGACATCGTGGTCTCCTGCACGGCCAGCACGCTACCGATCGTGGGCCTGGGCATGGTCGAGCGCGCCTCGAAAGCGCGTCGCCGCCGCCCCATCTTCATGGTGGATCTGGCCGTTCCGCGTGACATCGAGGCAGAGGTCTCGAGGCTGTCTGATGTTTACCTCTACACCGTCGACGATCTGGGCCGCCATGTCGATGCTGGCAAGGAAAGCCGGCGGGCGGCGGTTGCCCAAGCCGAAGCCATCATCGAAACCCGGGTCGATGCGTTCATGCAATGGATGGGCTCACGCGCGGTGGTCCCCGCCATCCGCACGCTCCATCAGCGCGGTGAGGCGCTCAAGGCGACCGAGCTCGAGCGCGCACGCCGGCTGCTCGCGGGCGGCCAGTCGCCCGAACAGGTCCTCGAGGCGCTCGCGCACGCGCTCACCAGCAAGTTCCTGCACGGCCCCACCCGACTGCTCCATGGTCAAGGCGATGACCGTGACCGGATGCTGCATCTGGTTGACCATCTGCTGCCCGATCGCAACAACCCGGGCACCGACGGCTCCGACCCCCGGCACTGAGCCCGCGCGGTCGCCCTGACGGGCGGCGTACCATTGATGCCCATGAATGATTCCATGCGAGGCCGCCTCGAGCGGCTGGAGCCCCGGCTCGCCGAGGTTAACGCGCGCCTGTCCGGACCCGACGCTGCGCGTGACCTCGCCGAATTCCGGCGACTCACGCGCGAGCACGCGGAGCTCACCCAGCTGCTCGAGCGCTTTAACGCCTATCAGCAGGCCGAAGCCGATCTCGCCACCGCCCGGCAGATGCGCGAGGATCCGGAGCTGCGCGAGTTCGCCGATGCTGAGGCCGACACCGCATCGGCACGCATGCAGGCAGAACTCGACCGACTGCAGCGGCTGCTGCTACCCCGTGACCCCAACGACGAACGCGACGTGCTGCTCGAGATCCGGGCGGGGACGGGTGGCGACGAAAGCGCGCTGTTTGCGGGCGACCTGCTGCGCATGTATCTGCGTTATGCCGAGCGCGCGCGCTGGCAGACCGAAATCCTCTCGGCCAACGTCTCCGAGCTGGGCGGCTATCGCGAGGTCATCGTCCGGATCGCGGGCGATGCGGTCTACTCGCGGCTCAAGTTCGAGTCTGGCGGCCATCGGGTCCAGCGGGTCCCGGAAACCGAGGCTCAGGGCCGGATTCACACCTCCGCCTGCACGGTGGCGGTCATGGCCGAGGCTGATGAAGTCGGCGAGATTGACATCGACCCGTCAGAGCTTCGAATCGACGTCTTCCGCGCCTCCGGGGCGGGTGGTCAGCACGTAAACAAAACCGAATCGGCGGTGCGGATCACCCACCTGCCCACCGGACTGGTGGCCGAGTGCCAGGACGATCGCTCGCAACACCGCAACCGCGACCGCGCCATGAAAGTGCTCGCCGCCCGGCTCAAGGACCGGCAGATGCGCGAAGCGCAGGCCCGTGAAGCCGCGCACCGGAAGTCGCTGATCGGCTCGGGCGACCGCTCCGAGCGCATTCGCACCTACAACTTCCCTCAGGGCCGCGTCACCGACCATCGGATCAACCTCACGCTCTACAAGCTCCAGCAGGTGGTTGACGGCGATCTCGATGAGTTGCTCGATGCACTCGCCACGGCGCATCAGGCCGAGCTGCTGCAGGCGCTGGCCGAGGCAGTCTGAGGCGGCCCGGTGACCGCACCCACCGCTGACCGCCTGATCGCAGCCAGCCCGCTGCCGCGCACGGAGGCGCGGCGCCTTCTCGAACACGCGACCGGCCAGCGCCGGGAATGGCTGCTCGCCCACGGCGACGAGCCGTTAGCGCCTCTTGTAAGCGAGCGCTTCCTCACTCTACAAGACCGACGAATCAATGGTGAGCCGCTGTCCTACCTGTGTGGTGAGCGTGAGTTTTACGGTCTCAGCCTGCGGGTCAATCGGGCGGTGCTGATCCCAAGACCCGAGACCGAGTCGCTGGTGGACGCAGCCTGCGAGCTTGCCCCGCGGCATGCCACGGTCCTGGATCTGGGCACCGGCAGCGGCGCGATCGCGATCGCCGTTGCGCTGACCCGGCCTGATCTTCGGGTCGTGGCGACCGACCGCTCAAGCGACGCGCTTGCCGTGGCGACCGAAAACGCGGCCCGTCACGGCCTTGCCGCAAGCCGACTGCGCTTCCTCGCGGGGTCCTGGTGGCAGGCACTCGCCCACGCCGAGCGCTTCGAGATCATCGTCGCCAATCCACCCTACATCGCCGACGCCGACCCGCATCTGGCCGAAGGTGACCTCCGGTTCGAGCCCCGTTCCGCACTCGCCTCGGGCGCCGACGGACTTGATGCGCTTCGAGAAATCGCATCCGGCGCCCTGAGCCATCTGGTCACCGGCGGCCGGCTGATCGTCGAGCACGGCTGGGACCAGGGCGCGGCCGTCCGCACGCTCTTTCTGCAGGCAGGGCTTCTGGACGTTCATACCCAGCCCGATCTGGCTGGCCATGAGCGGCTCACCTTCGGCCGCGCGCCATGAAACGACCTCAGGACGTGCGGGATATCACCGCGCGCTCTACACTTCAGGTTTCGGGGACGCCAAGCCAGCGGGCTTCAGCGCCCCGCTGCCGGTCTCGTGCCGGCGCTCAACCCCACGGCGAAACCCGCCATCTCTGATCAAGAGGCCTCTGTATGGAAGCACGTGAATTCATCGCAAAGACCGTCACCGAAAATCCGGTGGTCCTGTTCATGAAAGGAACCGCCCAGTTCCCGCAATGCGGCTTCTCCGGACGCGCGATCCAGATCCTGAAGTCATGCGGCGTGCGCAACCTCGTCACGGTCAACGTTCTCGAAGACGATGAAGTGCGCCAGGCGATCAAAGACTTTTCGAGCTGGCCCACCATTCCCCAGCTCTACATCCAGGGCGAGTTTGTGGGGGGCTCCGACATCATGGCCGAGATGTTCCAGTCGGGCGAACTGCAGAAAATCGTACCCGCCGAGGCCCAGCAGGACTGAAGCCCGCCCATCCCCGCCCGCCGGCGAGGTGGGCGGTAAAACCCGCTTGCGCGCGGGCCGACCGCTCAGACGAGCGAGCGCTCCAGCCGATCGAGCGTTTCATAGGCGGGCAGCACCTGCGCCACGCTTGAATTGGGCTCGCGCCCGTCGCGAATCGCTGCGAAAAACTCGCGGTCCTGCAGCTCGATCCCGTTGGTGGAGACGTCGATCTTGCTCACATCGATCGGGTTTTCGCGACCATCCACCAGGTCGTCGTAGCGCGCGATGAACGTGCCCTTGTCGCAGATGTAGCGAAAGAACGTGCCAAGCGGCCCGTCGTTATTGAAGGAGAGCGACAGCGTGCAGATCGCGCCCCCCGCCACCTTCAGCTGAATCGACATATCCATCGCGATTCCCAGCTCAGGGTGGATCGGTCCCTGCATCGCGCGCGCGTGCGCGGAGATCTCACCGGTCTGGTAGTGAAACAGATCCACGGTGTGCGCGGCATGGTGCCAGAGCAGGTGATCGGTCCAACTGCGTGGCTGGCCGAGCGCGTTCATGTTCGTGCGGCGAAAGAAATAGGTCTGGACATCCATCTGCTGGATCTTGAGTTCGCCCGCCGCAATCTTGCGATGGATCCACTGGTGGCTGGGATTGAATCGCCGCGTATGGCCCGCCATCGCCACCCGCCCGCTCTCCTTCTGCGCGGCCACAATGGCACGCGCATCAGCCAGGCTGTCCGCCATCGGAATTTCAACCTGCACATGTTTCCCCGCACGCAGACACGCGATGGTCTGGGCGGCATGCATCTGGGTGGGCGTGCAGAGAATCACCGCATCAATATCGGGGCGTGCCAACACTTCGTCGAGTTCAGTCGTGGCCTGCGCAATACCGTATTTCTGCGCAAACTCGCGGGTTTTATCGGGCAGACGCCCCACCACCGACACGACTTCCACACCCGAAATATTGCGGATGCCCTCGACATGCTTGGCGCCAAAGGCACCCGCTCCTGCAACGCAGACCTTCATGACTGACTCCGGTTTTCAAGAATCATGTGACCCACCGCCGTATTGGAGGCGGGGACGTGATAGAAACGATGGGTCTCGAGCACGCTCTCATCGAGCGCGCCGCGCGCGATGAGCCACATCACGAGTTCGATGCCTTCCGAGCCCGCCTCGCGCACATAGTCAATGTGCGGAATCTGTGCGAGCCCCGCAGCATCACCCGGCAGCCGATCGAGAAAGCGGTTATCAAATGCTTTATTGATGAGCCCAGCGCGCGGCCCCTGCAGCTGGTGGCTCATGCCGCCCGTGCCCCAGACCTGCACGTTCAGATCGCCGTCAAAGCTATCGATCGCACGCCGGATCGCCTGACCAAGACGCCAGCAGCGGTGCCCGGTGGGCGGCGGATACTGCACCACATTGACTGCAAACGGAATCACCTTGCAGGGCCAGGCCTCGGGCTGGCCGAACATCAGCGACATCGGCACCGTGAGGCCATGATCGACATCCATCTTGTTGATGATGGTGAGATCGAACTCATCGAGAATCACCGACTGCGCGATATGCGCGGCCAATTCCGGATGCCCGTACACCGTGGGCACTTTGCGCGGGCCCCAGCCTTCATCGGCGGGCTCGAAGCGCTCGGCACAGCCGATTGCGAAGGTGGGGATCATGTCGAGGCTGAACGCAGTGGCGTGGTCATTAAACACCAGCACCACCACATCAGGGCGGTTGGCCGCGATCCAGCGGCGTGAAAACTCATAGCCTGAAAACAAAGGCTGCCAATACGGTTCCTCGGTACGCCCCAGATCCATCGCAGCGCCGATGGCAGGAACGTGCGAGGTGAAAACGCCGGCGGTTACACGGGCCATGTCATTGCTCTCCGATCGTGCGGTTACCGTCGGGCGAACGTCCGCCGGCGATCATCATCGCGCGGTAATCGGCCTGCGACATGCCGGTCATACGCGAAGCGGCCAACTCGAAACTCCAGCCGTCGGTGGAAAAAATCTTGGCGAGGAAATAAACATTGCCGCCAAGCGCAATCAGCCCGTTGTAATCACGCGCGAGCACGCCTTGCTTTTGCGCCTCGGTCATGGGCCACTCGTCGAGATAGGCGCGTTCGTTCGCCTTGAAGCGTTCGCGGTTCGGCGCCTTCATGAGCGACATGCAGAACTGGTTCAGGTGGTAGCCCATGCGCGACTGATCTGCATCGAAGATCGTCGTACCGGGAATATCGAGATAGGGTTTATGCAGTGCCATGTCGGTTGGCCCTTTAAGTTGACTGCTCACTGGCCTTCATGACAAGGCCAGTCACTCGTCTCATCAATCAGCCCAGTAGAGCCGCATCGGATTGTCGACCAGAAGTTTGCGCTGAAGCTCGGGCGTCGTCGCGATGCGTTGTACATAGTCAACCAGCAGCCCGTCATCTGGCATGTGCGATTTCATGTTCGGATGCGGCCAGTCGGTGCCCCAGAGCACCCGGTCGGGAAAAGTTTCAACGATACGGCGCGCAAACGGGACCACGTCGTCATAGCGGGGAGGACCCGACTTCGACAGCCGCTCGGGGCAGCTCACCTTCGACCAGATGTTTGGGTGCTCGGCGAGCATGCGCATGAACAGCGCAAACTCCGGACCGTCCACAGGTTTGCTCACATCGGGCCGCCCCATATGATCAACCACCACGGTGGTGGGCAGCGCGGTAAAGAAGTCCCAGAGCTCGGGCAGATCCTGCGCCTCGAAATAAATCACCACATGCCAGCCAAACGGCGCGATCCGGTGCGCGATCTCGGCAAGCACCTCACGGGGCGTGAAATCCACCAGCCGGCGAACAAAATTAAAGCGTGTGCCTCGCACGCCGGCCTCATGCATGGCACGCAGCTCGGCATCGGTGACATCGCGGCTGACGGTGGCCACCCCTCGGGCGCGGCCGCCGGAATGTTGGAGTGCATCGACCAGCGCCCGGTTATCGGTGCCGTGGCAGGTGGCCTGCACGATCACATTACGCTCAAACCCGAGAAAATCGCGCAGCGCAAACAGTTGATCTTTCGACGCATCGCACGGCGTGTACTTGCGCTCAGGCGCATAAGGGAACTGCGCGGCGGGTCCGAACACATGGCAATGCGCATCGACCGCACCCGCCGGCACGCGAAACGTCGGCCGCGAAGGATTGGGATGAAAAACCAGCCAATCGGGATCCATATTCACCTCTTGTTGGAGTCCGACCGGATCTGCTCGAGGATCTGATCGGCATGCTCGCGCCAGGGGCGACCCGCTTTGGCGCGTTCGCCAAACAGGCCCTCGTCTGCGCGGTCGGCCACCCAGGCCTGGCGCTCGGCGGTGCCCGCGGCCGACCACGGTTCGAGACCCGCCTCGCGAACGGTCTGCGCCGATTCACGCATCTCTTCGGCGCGCCGGCGACCGTGCTGAATGACGCGCATGAAGAAATAATCACCCTGCTTTTCCCAGTCGATGCCGGGGAAGGTTTCAGCGAGCGAGGCCAGCACCTCGCGCTCCACGCCGTAGGCACGCGCCGTGGTGAAGCTTTCGATCACCATGGCCTCGAGCCCTTTGATCATCACGCTCCGGCACATTTTGGTGGCTGAGGCCACGCCCAGACGATCGGACACCGCCTTGGCATCAAACCCGAGCGCAGCCAGCGCAGGCTGAAGCGCCTGCGCATGCGCGCCACCCAGAAGGAGCGGAACCCGGATGCGGTAGGGCGGCAACGAAGTCATGACCGCGCCCTCAACATATCGGCCGCCTGCGGCATCGATCACTGCACCCGCGCGCTGTTTGGCGCCAGGCGAGGCTGAATTGAAATCTAGAAAGAACACCCCTGGCGAAATCGTTACGGCGCAGGCTTCAGCCACCGCCACCGCCTGGCTGGCGGTGACTGCCGAAATGATGAAGTCTGCCTCCGCAGTCAGCGCCGCCACATGATCGGCCAGCCGGACCCCGTGCGCCGCCGCATGCCCGCGAAGCGGCCCCTCTTCTGATGACCCGAGCTTGATGTCGAAGGCACTCACCACGAAGCCCTGGGCCCGCAGATCTTCCGACAGAATGCGGCCCACCTCACCGTATCCCACAAACCCGATACGCCAGGTCCTGGGATCAGCGCCCGCCGGCAAAGCGCGCCCCGATATGCTCATTCGATGTAGCGCAGGCCCGCGCGGGCAAGCGGGTCGCGCATTTTGTAGATATCCAGGCCCAGTTCGCGCGCAGCGAGCCGTTTGCGGCTGTCGGCCTCCTTGGCCTCGCGCGCGGCCGACGCTTCGGCCGCCTGCGCGGCAAGCTCACGAGGCACCACCACCACACCATCATCATCGGCCACGATGATGTCACCCGGATTGACCGGGGCCCCCGCACAGACCACCGGGATATTCACCGACCCGAGCGTGGCCTTGACCGTGCCCCGCGCGTTGATCGCGCGCGAGAAGACCGGGAACTTCATCTCCGTGAGGTCGCGCACATCGCGCACGCCCGCATCGATGATGAGCCCGCGCGCGCCCAGCGCGCGAAACGAGGTGGCCAGCAGGTCGCCGAACATGCCGTCTTCGTTATCGGTGGTACAGGCGGCCACCACAATATCGCCTTCCTTCAGCTCACCCGCCGCCACATGCAGCATCCAGTTGTCACCGGGCTGGAGCAGCACGGTAACCGCCGCGCCGCAAACCCGCGCCCCGGGATAAATCGGACGCATGTAGGGCCTCATCAGCCCGACCCGGCCCATGGCCTCATGAATCGTGGCTACGCCAAACGCGCCCAGCCGATCGATTTCGGCGAGCGTGGGGCGCTGATAGTTGCGAACAACAACACCGAGATTGTTCATCGGCTGACTCATGGGAAAGATCTCCGAAAAAAATGTGGGCGGGCGAGGCGAATTTCCTATTGGCCGCGCGCCTTCAGCTGGGCATCCAGCCGGGGATAGACACGGCGTGCATTGGTCTCAAAGATCTTGCTCCGCTGCGCCTCGGTCAGTTCCCGCGCACCGTCGATATAGCGCCGCGTGTCGTCGTATTCGTGACCGCTGTAAGGATCAATCCCGCGAACTGCACCAATCATTTCCGATGCAAACAGGATGTTGTCATCCGGGATCACCTTCAAGAGCAGATCAATGCCTGGCTGGTGATAGACGCAGGTATCAAAAAAGATGTTCTTCAGCAGATGCTCCGTGAGCGGCGGCAGTTTCATGTCCTGGGCAATGCCGCGGAATCGCCCCCAGTGGTAGGGCACCGCACCACCGCCGTGGGGAATCACGAACCGAAGCGTCGGAAAATCCTTGAACAGATTCGAGGTGAGGCACTGCATGAAGGCAGTAGTGTCAGCGTTCAGGTAGTGCGCGCCGGTGGTGTGGAAACAGGCGTTACAGCTGGTGCTGACATGCACCATGGCCGGAATGTCGTACTCGACCATCTTTTCGTAGATGGGATACCACCAGCGATCGGACAGCGGCGGCTCTTTCCAGTGGCCCCCTGACGGATCCGGGTTGAGGTTGATGCCGACAAAGCCGTATTCGCGCACGCAGCGATCAATCTCCGCGATGCAGGTCTCGGGACGAACGCCGGGCGACTGCGGCAGCATCGCGACGCCTGCGAACTGGTCCGGGAACAGTTTCGTCACGCGATAGATCAGCTCGTTACAAATCGATGCCCAGGTCGAGCTCACAGCGAAATCGCCGATGTGATGCGCCATGAAGCTCGCGCGCGGCGAAAAAATCGTGAGGTCCGAGCCCCGCTCGCGCATTTTCTTGAGCTGGTTGGTTTCGACCGACTCGCGCAGTTCATCGTCGCTGATGACAAGGTCAGACACCCGGGGCATGTCGGCAGGATGACCGAGCGCCGCAACCTGACGGTTTCGCCAGTCTTCAAGAGCCTTGGGAGCGGTCGTGTAGTGTCCGTGGCAGTCGATGATCATCAGAACTCCGGCATTAGAAAAGCCCGCGCAGCGGCAACACGCCACTCTGGGGCGGGACCCATGGCGGGCAGGCGTCGCGATTTTACGTCGGCGCGCAAGCCCGCGCTCGCACCAAGCCGCCGCGCGCGTTCCAGCCCCCTTACTGCTTCGGAATCCCGGCGCGCTCGATCACCTCACCCCAACGCCTGATTTCACTCGCAAGAAGCTCGCCCAACGCCTGCGGCGTGCCGCCGATAGGTTCGACGCCCAGCTCGGCGAGACGCTTGCGGACGTCGGGCGTCTCGAGTGCCGCTCGCGCCGCCTGATTGAGCTGGGCGATGATCGCGGGCGGCGTTTTCGAAGGCGCGGCGAGCGCATTCCAGGAAGACGCTTCGTAATCGACCACCCCGGCTTCGATAGCGGTGGGTACGTCGGGGAACTCTGCTGCCCGGCGGCTTGAAGTGACCGCGAGCAGCCGCACCCCGCCTGGATTAAGTTGCGACTTGAGCGGGCCCAGGATTTCAACACCGGCGTCGACATGACCCCCGCGCAACGCGGTGAGTAGCGCAGGCGTGCCGTTGAAGGGAACGATCTGCGCGTTAATGCCAGCACGGGTGCGGAACAATTCACCGGCCAGGTTCTGGGTGCTGCCGATATTGATCGTTCCGAGGTTCAGTTTGCCCGGATTGGCACGCGCAAAGGCGAGCAGATCGGTAAGCGTCCGATGCGGCGAACTCGCTGGCACCACCACGCCAAGGCCGAAGCTGCCAAGTCCACAGACCGGGGCAAAGTCCCGCAAGGTGTCGAAGGGCAGCGACTTGAACAGGTTGACGCTTACCGCATTGCCATTCGACATCAGGAGGAGCGTATGGCCATCGGCTGCGGCTCGCACCACGGTCTCGCCGGCCGCAATCCCCCCCGCGCCGGGCTTGTTTTCGATCACCACCTGAGTCTTCAGCTGTTCGCCCATTGCCTGCGCAACCGCCCGCACGGTCAGGTCGGCAATGCCGCCAGCGCCGAACGGCACGACTATGCGGACCGGACGCGAGGACAGCGAATCAGCCCGCGCCCAGGGGGCGGCCAGCACAAAGGGCGTGGTGGCTGTGGCAACAATCAGCTTGCGTCGATTCATCGGCTACTCCCGTCAGGTCTGCGATACGCAGGCGGATTATCGCCGCAGGCGGGTGCGCTTGGCCAAAATGACAAAACCTTGACCCAGATCGACCATCGAGCGGCCATCTCCTCCGCCACGCCCGCCGCCTCGTGCATGCTTACCTGCGTCAATACTCCGTCAGGGTTCGTGGCGCGATGGGTCGGACCACTAAGGGTCGTACCACTAAGGGTCGTACCGCTACAATGGATCGATGGAGCAGAAACAGATCACTATCGCAATCACCGGCGCTTCGGGCGCCGCTTACGGACTACGCCTTCTCGAAATGCTTCGCGAGGTTGGCGGGATCCGAACCCATCTGGCAGTCTCACCCGCCGGCTGGCTCACGATCGAACAGGAAACCGGGCGCGGCCGCCGGGCGGTCGAGGCGCTTGCCGACCAGGTTCACGGGGTCCGCGAGGTCGGCGCCTGCATCGCCTCGGGGTCCTACCCGATCGATGCCATGGTGATCGCGCCATGTTCAATGAAAACACTGGCAGCCATCGCTCAAG
>JAGWXN010000233.1 GCA_018969885.1 Betaproteobacteria bacterium
GGCTGAATGACGCGCCCCCCGAGGATCGAGCATGCGATGAGCCCACCCACTGAAAGCAAACCAAGCTCGATCTGATGAACCCCCACGACGATCACGCCAACAAAAGCGATCGACGACAGCCAGTGCATCAGCGTTGTCACCCGATTGACGGTTGCACGAACGGCAAGCTGATCGGCCGATAACTCATCACCCAGATCGGCCCAGCGGGCCGAAAACCGCCATTCCGCTCCGGCTGCCTTGATCGACTCGGCGCCGTGGATAGTCTCAATCAGCAGACCATTTTTCTGCTGGAGCCCCACCACCTGCCGTTGAACCAGGCGGCGCATCTTCCGTTGCCCTGCCCACCCCGCAACGAGCGCCAGCGGAAAGAGCAGCGCGTAGACCCAGCCCACGGCTCCGCCCACCAGGGCAATGACCGCGATGAAGGCGAGGACGAAGGGCAAATCGACGAACACGAAGAGAATGGATGCGGTAAAGAACGAACGTACCGCCTCAAAACCGGTCAGGCGCGCTGCCAACGTGCCCAGGCTGCGCGGTCGGCTGTCCATCCGCATGGCAAGCAGGTGGTCATACAGTAACTGCGTCAGGTCTTCATCCACGTCGCGGGCTACGCGATCCAGGGCCTGGGCGCGCGCAAGCCTCAGCACGGCATCGAAAGTCAGGACAACCAGGACGCCCACGGTGAGCGCCCACAGCGTGGACCACGCGAAGGTGGGCACCACCCGGTCGTAGACCTGCATGGCAAAGAGCGAGGTGATCACCGCGAATGCGTTCACCAGCACGGAGGCAAGGCCCACCTCAAACAGCACGCGCTTGCGCTGCGCGAGCGCGCGAAGCACCAGTCGAAGCGGGCCTGCCCGGACATCTGACTCACCGGCCTCGGAGAGCGCGACCCAGCATGCGGGCGCGGCGTTGTAGCGCGCCCGCTCGACTTCTTCCACCCCGCCGTCGTTGGCTTCGAGCCCAAGCCGCTCGCCACGGAGCCAGCGCGCAACCCGCCAACGCCCTTCGCAGAGAACGAGCGCCGGAAAATGTTGCGCGAGCAAGGTCTGGACCGGCACGACGGCAACGTCTGCGGTCGCATCGAACGGCCCCATCCAGCGGCGGAGGGCTTCGCCAAGCGATCGCATTTGCGAGGCCGGGTCGGTCGCTACAGGCCGGCTGCGAAAGGCTTCCGCCCAGGCCTGCTCAGCCGCCCCCCGCGAAAGGGACATGCCTTGCACCGCGAGTAGTCGGCGAAGCAGCGCCGCAGAGGGCGCCTCCCAGACGTGGTCAGGGCCTGTGGTCATGGCTGCCCCGCAGACAGTCGCTCAAGGGCACCCGTGCCGCCTTGAATGCGAAGGGCGACTTCAAGCAGTCCGGCATCGATCTGGGCCCTGGCAAGCCTTGCGTCAAACAGTTCGCGCTCGGCGTTCAGCACATCCAACCAGCTACGACGACCCGCATCGAACTGGCGAAGAAACGATTCCACGGTATCAGCCGATGACGCCACCAGTGCGTCGATCGCAGTCTGCTGCTCGATCAGGGTCGTGCGTTGAACCCACAGCGATGACGCGACAAGCTCGAGCTCCCGGCGTTGCGCATCGATCTCTGCGCGCAGCGCATCGACTCGCCCCAACCGCGCCAGATACTCCGATTGCGCCGAGAGCCCCCCGCCAGACTGATAGTCCACCGCGAGGAGCGTGCGAGTGTCGTAGTGGTTGGTGAGAAGACTTGGCGCACGCTCGAAGCGCGCCACCAAGATCGGCAGACGATCCGCCCCTTTCAGCGACGCTTCCGCGCTGGCGGCTCGTTGCTGGCCTGTGAGGCGCTCCAGCACGGGCGAGGCCTCGACAAAGGCATGGGCGAGCGCTTCCGCATTGGCGAATGTCATCGGAGACAACGCCGCGGCGACCGGCTGGGCATCGATCCTTTGCATCATGAGCGATTCGAGCTCGGCCCGCGCCTGATTGACATTGGCCTGCAACGCCGCGGCCCGAGCGCGGGCCTGCTCCAGGCGCCCCTGCGCCAGACGGGTATCACCTCGCGCAGCCATCCCTCCATCGGCGCGGCGAGCAATGAATTCGAGGAGTTCCTGCTGGCGGGCCACATGCCGCCCGGCGAGTTCCACCTGCTGGATCCCGGAGAGCCAGCGGGCATGCGCAATGGCCGCGCGCTCGAGCAACGCGCGTCGCGTGGCGTCGATGCCGGATGTCGTGGCCTCGAGCGAGGCCTGCGCCGCATCAATTGCATGCTCCGTGCGGCCAAAGGTATAGACCGGCTGCTGGATCCGAAGACTACCTGCCGCGCTTACACCCTCGCCCGCGGATGCACCGACGCTCACCGAGGGGAACCGTCCCCAGCGAGCGGTTTCGAGCTGCTGACGCGACACTTCAGCCTCGGCACGGGCGCGCTGCATCTGAGGATGCACCTGCGCCACTCTTGAAAGCGCCACATTCAGCGCGAGCGGCGGAGCGCGAGTCTCCGCACGAGGCGAGGCAAGCGACAACACGCCCAGGACGGCAAAGGCGAGTCCGGCTGCGAATACCCTGCTGTACACCGAAAACCGGCGTGCACTGAGTCTGTATGGGAGAACGATCGCGATGCGTGCGTTCATAAGGGGGGAACCAAGCGTCTGGAGGCCGGTCCGGCCGCTCGAGTCAGTCGGATTCGGGGTCGAAATCAAGTCTCGAACCTCCCAAAATCTTCGCACGGAATCGGGTTCCCCGGATTTCTGACTAATCCTTTCGGAACCGGATGCGGCGACAATCGACCGGTTTATCGATATCTTTCGCGCCGTGTCTGCTCCACCTCTCAACATTGACGTCCGGGCCCTCGAGCGGCTTCGCCAGACCTTCGGCCACCCCGCGTTTCGCGGCAGTCAGGCCGAGATCGTACGGCATGTGGCCGAGGGCGGCGATGCCCTGGTGCTGATGCCCACCGGGGGTGGCAAGTCGCTTTGCTATCAGTTGCCGGCGCTCCTGCGCGACGGGCTCACCATCGTGGTCTCGCCCCTGATCGCGCTGATGCAGGATCAGGTCGCTGCGCTTCAGCAAATCGGCGTACGAGCAGGGGCGCTCCATTCCGGCCTGGGCGGACGCGAGGCATCGCAGACCCGCCGCGCAGCCCTGGGCGGCGCGCTGGATCTCCTTTACGTGGCGCCCGAGCGGCTGCTGTCGGACGGGTTTCTCGACATGATGGCGGGGGCGCGCATCGCGTTGTTTGCGATTGACGAGGCGCATTGCGTCGCCCAGTGGGGGCACGATTTCCGGCCGGAGTATCTGCAACTCTCGGTGCTTGCCGAGCGTTTTCCCGAGGTACCCCGGATCGCGCTCACCGCCACCGCCGACCCGCAGACGCGGGCCGAGATCATCGAGCGACTGGGCCTTGACCGGGCGCGAGTGTTCGTATCGAGCTTCGATCGCCCCAACATCCGCTACATGATCGAGGATCGGGACGATGGCCGCGCGCAGTTGCTTGACTTCATTCGCGGCTCTCACGAGGGCGAGAGTGGCATCGTGTACTGCCTGTCCCGGCGAAAGGTCGAGGAAACCGCCGAATGGCTGGCCGAACGCGGATTGCTCGCGCTCCCCTACCACGCGGGGCTTGACGCCGCCACCCGCGCGCGCCACCAGCAACGGTTTCAGGAGGAGGACGGGGTCATCATCGTGGCAACGATCGCCTTCGGCATGGGGATCGACAAGCCCGATGTCCGGTTTGTGGCGCACCTTGACCTGCCCAAGAGCGTGGAAGGCTATTACCAGGAAACCGGGCGTGCTGGCCGTGATGGCGGCCCCGCCGATGCCTGGATGGTGTACGGCATGGCCGATGTGGTGCAGCAACGCCGGCTGATCGACGAGTCCGAAGCCGACGAGGCCTGGAAGCGCATCGCTGCGGCCAAGCTCAATGCGCTGCTCGGCATCGCCGAAACCGCGGGTTGCCGCCGTGTACCCCTGCTTGCCTACTTCGGCGAAGCCTCCGCACCCTGCGGGCACTGCGATAACTGCCTGACCCCACCCCAAACGTGGGACGCCACCGAGGCAGCAAGAATGGCCTTGTCGGCCGTCTATCGGACCGGACAACGATTCGGCGTCATACACCTCATCGAGGTGCTGCGTGGCCGAACCGGTGAACGGATGAGTCGCTGGCGCCACGATCAGCTGTCCGTATTCGGGATTGGCGCGCTTCACGACGAAGCCACCTGGCGGGCGGTATTCCGTCAACTGGTCGCGCTCGGTCTGGTGGAGGTCGATCACGAGGCCCACGGTGCGCTGAAACTCACCGAGATGGCGCGGCCGGTGCTCCGCGGCGAGCAAACCCTTTTACTCAGGCGGCCCCGTATGACGGTGCGCACCACCTCTCGCCGGAAGACTGCGCGCGGTGCGAAGCCGGGCAGCAAGGGCGGCGAGCCGGTCGGGCGCGCATCCACCGCCTCGGGCGCCCCAGACACCCGGCTCCTCAACCTGCTCAAGACCTGGCGCCTTGAACAGTCACGCACCCAGCGTGTACCCCCCTACATCGTGCTGAATGACGCCACGCTGCAGGCGCTTGCGATTGAACAACCGGAGTCACTTGCCGCACTCGCCCAGGTCCATGGCATTGGGGAGCGCCGGCTGGAAACCTATGGCGAGGCACTGCTGCGACTGATCGCCGAATTCCAGAGCGACAATCGGTAGACTGCTGCCTTCCATGAAGACACCGCCCTCCCCAGAGAGCCTCAGACAGCACACCGCGCCGGGACTTTTGCTTGAACGCGCCCGGAGCGACGGCGCGACCATCGCCTGGCGATCCAAGCATCAGGGCCTTTATCGTGAACGCAGCTGGCGAGAGGCAGCCGAACGGATCGCACAGGTCGCGGCAGGCCTCGACCGGCTAGGCCTTGCACGAGGCGAGCGGCTCGCCATCATGGGGGATGTCTGCGAGGAATGGGTGATTGCCGATCAGGCCGCCCAGGCGCTCGGCGCGGTCGTCTACGGCATCTACCCCACTGCTTCGATGCAGGAGCTCGAGTACCAGATGCGGGACGGTGGCGCCGCGATCTTTGTGGCCGAGGACCAGGAATATCTCGATAAGGTCCTACCGCTTCTCGACCGACTGCCTGCGCTGCGACACATCGTGATCATCGATGACAGTGCCTTGCTGGGCTTTGAACATCCCAAACTCGTTCGCTGGCAGCATCTGTACCAGGACGCGCCGGTGGATGCACTGGGCTGGCTCGCCGACCGCGCACGGCAGATCCAGCCCGATGACCCAGCCTTCATCGTCTACACCTCCGGCACAACGGGTCACCCCAAAGGAGCCCTGGTCACACACGGCAGGCATCTGGCGGGAGCGGCGA
>JAGWXN010000234.1 GCA_018969885.1 Betaproteobacteria bacterium
GCTTCGTTGGGGGTATAGCTCAGCTGGGAGAGCGCTTGCATGGCATGCAAGAGGTCAGCGGTTCGATCCCGCTTACCTCCACCAACAGCAGTTGCAGGTCCCGTTCGTCTAGAGGCCTAGGACACGACCCTTTCACGGTTGTAACAGGGGTTCGAATCCCCTACGGGACGCCACATTGCGTGGCGTGGATTCGGCGGCATTGGCGTGCGGGCCTTTAGCCTAGATCAGCGCCCAGCGCGCCGCATCCGAGTAGCCACGTAAATACCCGAAGCCGCAATCACGCCAATTCCTGTCATCGACCAGCTGTCGGGAAAATCGCCAAAGGCCACATACGCCACCAGCGTTGCCCACACGATCTGGGTGTAGCTGAACGGTGCGAGCTTTGACGCCGGTGCGTGTTCGAACGCTCGGATCAGGGTGAGATGGCTGGCGGCATTCACCATGCCGCCCACGATCATGAGCGCCACATGCCACCAGGCGATCGGGGTCGTCCAGGTGAAAGGAAGCGCGAGACTGAATAGCGCGAGCCCGACCAGGCCCGGATAGAAAATCGAGGTGTAGGCGCTCTCCAGCCCGGCAATCCGGCGCGTGAGCACCTGATAGATCGCCATTGAGAAGGCTGTGCCGAGCGGAAAGAGCGCAGCCCATCCGAACACGTCTGCACCGGGTCGAATGATGAGCAACACCCCGGCGAAGCTGAACCCAATGGCCAGCCACTGACCCAGATCGACTTTTTCCTTCAGTACGATCACTGCGAGCAGCGTGACCAGGAACGGCGAGACAAAGGTGATCGCTGCGGTTTCAGCGAGCGGCATCTGACTGAGGCCGGTGACAAACATGAGCGCCGCGAGGGGCAGTAGCAGCCCGCGCGTGAGCTGGATACCGGGGCGCCGGGTGCGGATGAAACCCAGTCCCTGCCTGGAGCCCACGACCACGATCAGCACCAGCGTGTGGAAGAAGAAACGGATCCAGAGGATGTAGCCGATCGGGTAGTACTGGGTCATGTACTTCGAGATCGCATCGGTGATTGCAAACAGAAATACCGCGATCGCGACTAATCCGATCCCCCGAAGGATCTGACGTGCCTCGGCGTTATCACTCACGCTCATTGAACCATGGTCTCTCAGGGCACGACCTGCTCATGCTCGGGTAGAGGCTCTCCGCGTTCGATCCGCGTGATGTTGGCCAGCATGCGCGAGATCGTAGGTTGGAAATTATCGGCAGCGATACCGGCCAGGTGCGGGGAGACCACGAGATTATCGAGTTCGAGGAGTGGCGAATTGGGTGGCAAAGGTTCGATGTCATAGACATCGGTAGCGGCGCCCAGGATGACACGTGTCTTGAGCGCCCAGTGAAGATCGCTCTCGTTGACGACCCCGCCGCGCGCAACATTGATCAGGACAGCATGGGGTTTCATCCGCTGCAGTGCGTTGCGGTCGATGAGGCCCGCCGTCTCGGCAGTAAGTGGGCAGTGAAGCGAGACCACATCGGACTCCGAAAGCAGGCGCTCAAGCGCGACGATTTCAACGTCGTTCTCCAACGCAGGGGCGCCTGAGCGGCGGGCGGCGAGTACGCGACATCCAAAGGCCTTGAGCAGCACGGCAACGCGTTGCCCGATTGCGCCAAATCCCACCAGACCCACCGTGCGCCCGTGCAGCATCAGGCTGTCGTGGGGCAGGTTGCGCGATCCCCAATGGCCCTGCTTGAGCTGGGTATGCCCCCAGGCGAGGTTGCGAAGCAGCGCAATCATGAGGCCGATCGTGAATTCTGCCACTGGGATCGCGTTGCTACCTGGCAGACGCGCGACGGTGATCCCCGCTGATCGGGCGGCCTCGAGGTCGATGTTGTCGACGCCCACACCCCATTTGTGCAGCAGTCGCAGGCGGCGCGCTGCCCTCAGAAGCTGCGCGGGGACCGGGATCTGGCCGGTGATGGCGTAGTCGGCGCGTTCGATCAACCGGAGCTGCTCATCCGGATCGTAAGACTTCGCCATCAACAGCTCGAATGCTGGGTCTACCAGCGCCGTGAAGCGCTCTCGGCCGGACTCGGAAAGCGGGTCGAGAAGGACGATTTTGGGGCGGTTTGGGTGGGTCATGGGCTGATCGTGCTCAGGCGGCATGGCTCCATGCCGGGAAGTGGCGAACAAGTCTCGGGCGATGCGGGCCCGGTGTCAGGAGGTGGAGAATCCGGTGCCCGCCTGCGCGAGTCCGCCCGAGCGTGCAACCGGCGTGCCATCGGCGCGCCAGCAGGCGGCCCCGGTCATCATGCCGTCGTCATCCAAGCTGATGGCATTCATGCCGCCCGCGATGCGGGGAACGCTCCGCACCGCATGGCCTCGCTCAGCCAGGGCCGCGCCGGTATGTAAAGCAAGCGGCGCTTCGATTTCCAGCTCGCCGCCTTCTGTGAAGATACGTGGTGCTTCGAGCGCCTCCTGGAGGCTCATGCCATGGTCCACCAGGTTCACGATTGCCTGCATGGCCGAAGGAAAAATTCGCAATCCACCAGGTAGCCCCAGCGCCACCCGCAGCCGCCCCTGCTGCAGCAGCATCATGGGCGCCATCGAGGTGAAGACGCGCTTGCCCGGCGCCACCGATAGTGCGCCGCCAGGATGCGGATCGAAGTTGTACATGTAGTTGTTGGCGAGAAGCCCGGTGCCGTCGATCATCATGGCGGCACCAAACGCGCCGTTTAGTGTCTGGGTGCTGGCGATCACCATGCCCTCGTCGTCCGCAATCGTGAGGTGGGTGGTGTCGCACGATTCCGATCCGTGGGCGAGTCCGCTGGCCCACACTTGCCTGCGTACGGAATCGATCTGGCGCGCGCGCGCAGCCGCATACGCCTTGGAGGTGAGCTGCGTCACCGGCACATCAACAAAATCGGGGTCGGCTGTGGCCACCGAGCGATCGGCAAAGGCGAGTGCCATGGCCTCTGCCAGCCAATGCGTGGCATCCGTTGACCCGAACCCCGCCCCGCGCAAATCAAAGGCTTCGAGTACGTTTAGCATCTGAACGATATGGACGCCTGAGGAGGCGGGCGGCGGCGGCCCGATGATTTCATGGCCTCTGTAGGTTCCTCGTATCGGTATTCGGTCCCGAACTGCGTATTGAGCGAGGTCGGCTTCCGTCATGATGCCTCCCGCACCAGCGAGTGATCCGACCAGCGTGCGGCCGAGCGCCCCCTGATAAAGCGTTGAAGGTCCCTCGCGCGCGATCAAGGCAAGCGTTTCAGCGCACGCGGGTTGGCGCAGCACACTACCCGCCTCGAGAGGGCGGCCTTCGGGCAAAAATAGCGCAGCAAGCGCCGGCTGGCGGGCGAGCGCGGCCGCCTGCTCGGTCACGTTGGTCGCGAGATAAGGCGTGACACGGAACCCGCGCTCGGCGAGGCGGATAGCGGGCTGCATGACATCGGCCAGCGACATGCGGCCAAAGCGCTCAAGACACTTACACCAGCCTGCGAGTGCGCCCGGTACGGCCACGGCGAGTGCGCCAAGCTCGTTGGCGCGGTCCACCGTGAGGCGGCGCTCTGCGATGTTGGATGAGTGAATGGGCTGATAGAGCGCAGGGTGTGCCGCCTGGGGGGCGCAGCCAAGTCCGTCCAGGATGATGTGTTCACCGCCAGGAAGTCGCACATGCGCAAGGCCACCGCCCAAGACCCCCACCATCATGGGCTCGACCACGCCAAGCGCAAACAGCGCAGCGACCGCGGCATCGGCGGCATTGCCGCCCTCCAGGAGCATCTGCATCGCCACGCCAGAGGCGATCGGATGATTGGTCACCGCTACGCCGCGCGCGCCGCGTACCGGTTGCCGCTGGCACTCGAATCGAAACCGACCTGCGGAAAGCGTGGAGGCCGTCATCGCGCGGGCGCTGGCTCAGGCACCGGCCCTGAGTTGTTCGCGGAGCGCGGTTTTCAGCACCTTGCCGTAGTTGTTCTTAGGCAATGCGTCGGTGAAGAGATAGCGTTTGGGACGCTTGAAGCGTGCAATGTGCGACAGGCATAGTTCGTCTAGCGTTTCGCCCGACACCTGGGTGCCTGGTCGCGTCACCACGAATGCAACCACCTCTTCGCCCCACTCGGCATGCGGGGCGCCCACAACCGAGCATTCGAGCACGGCCGGATGACGCAGCAGCACCTCCTCGATTTCCCTTGGATAGATATTGCTGCCGCCGCTGATGATCAGATCCTTCGAACGGTCACGCAGTGTCAGATAGCCCCGCTCGTCAAACGAGCCGACGTCGCCCGTCCAAAGCCAGCCGCCTCGGAGCGCGTTCCGTGTGGCGTCGGGATTGTTCCAGTAGCCCGCCATCACGCAATCGCTTCGCGTGACCACCTCACCGATTTCGCCCGTGGGCAGGTCGTGGCCATCATCGCCCACCACGCGGATTTCCACGCCGGTCCGAGCGACCCCCACGGAGCCCAGCCGCGCGAGGTGGTCTGCGCCGCCATCGCCCGCATGATCACGTTTGGCAAGTCCGGTGAGGGTCATGGGACTCTCACCCTGTCCGTAGAGTTGCCACAACCGCGGACCGAAGACCTCGAGCGCGCGCTGCAGATCACTCACATACATGGGCGCGCCGCCGTAGTAGAGGGTGCGAAGCCCTCGGTGGGGTGCACGTACCGACGGCGACTGCAACAGCCGGATGACCATGGTGGGTGCCGCGAACATGGTGACCCGAGGGTAGTGTTCGAAGGCGTCAAACACCAGATCGGGCTCGAATCCGGGCAGGACCACCTGATGCCCCCCCGCAAAGAGATGGGGCAGACCATAGAGCCCGGAGGCGTGGGAGAGCGGCGCTGCGTGAAGTTTCGTGTCGCCCGGCTCCACATGCTCAATATCGGCGGAATAAATCCATGACATGGCGAGCAGGTTGCGGTGCGAAAGCATGGCGCCTTTGGGGCGACCCGTGGTGCCGCTGGTGTAGAACAACCACGCAATATCGGTTGGCGCGCGCTCAACACAGCGTGCTGGCGGTTCGTTGAGAAGGCTGAGGTAGGCGGCGCTTCCGACCACGGTGATGCTCGGTGCCGGTGCCTGCTGCGCAAGTTCGGGTGCCAGATCGGCCACCAGTCGGTCGGTCGTAAAGACTGCGCGCACGCCCGCGTCACCCACGATATGGCTCACCTCGCGCGGGTGCAGCTTTGAATTGACGGGTACGGTGCATAACCCAGCCGCCCAGCATGCAAAGAGCAGCTCGAAAAATTCGGGTTGGTTCTCCATACAGATCAAGACCCGGTCGCCGTCGGCAAGCCCTAACCTGCCGCGGAGCGC
>JAGWXN010000235.1 GCA_018969885.1 Betaproteobacteria bacterium
CGCCTTGATGGTGATGCCGCGTTCGCGCTCGAGATCCATGGAATCGAGCACCTGCGCTTCCATTTCGCGATCAGACAGACCGCCACAGCGCTGGATCAGACGATCGGCAAGCGTGGACTTGCCGTGGTCAATGTGGGCAATGATGGAGAAGTTTCGGGTCAGCCGCATGGGCGTGTCAGGCTCGGACAAAAGCCGTCACGCCCCAGGAGCGGGGCGTGTTAAGGCAAACCCGAAAGTGTAACAGGCCAGCATGGCCGGCCTGTCGGAGGGCGTTCATCGAGCCGCCGGCCTCACGGGCACGTACTGGGCGCTATCCCCGCGTCGAATCAGGAGCACGTGGGTACGAGAGCGGTCGAGCTTGGCCACGATTTCGTTGAACTGCTTGGCCGAGCCGATGTCCTGATTGTTCAGAGCCAGAATCACATCGCCGGCACGGATGCCGGCACGGGCGCCCGCGCCATCTGCCGCATCCACCAGCACCCCCTGCCGAATGCGCAGCTGCTGGCGGCGATCGTCGGAAATGTCACTCACGGTCACCCCCAGCAGATTGGCGGCGCCACGCTCCTGGCTCTCTCCCGGCGCGCCACGACCCGAGGCCCGGGCGTTGCGGTCAGGTTCGAGTTCGGCCACCGTCAGACTAAGGTCGCGGGTCGACCCCTTGCGCCAAATCTGAACCGAAACCTGAGCGCCGGGCCGGGTGCCACCCACCAGCCGGGGCAGATCGCTCGAGCGCTCGATGGGTCGCCCGTCGAAACGGGTGATGATGTCACCCACCTCGACGCCCCCCCGCTCGGCTGGGCTGCCGGCTTCAACCGAGCGCACCAGGGCGCCGCTCGCCCGCTGAAGGTTAAGCGCCTCGGCGACATCCTTGGTGACCTCCGCGATACCCACGCCGATTCGACCGCGGGTTACCCGTCCGGTATCCCGCAGCTGGTCGGCCACGCGCATGGCTTCATCGATGGGGATGGCAAATGAGATCCCCATGAATCCCCCGGTTCGGCTGTAGATCTGCGAGTTGATCCCGACCACCTCGCCCGCGAGATTCAGAAGCGGGCCGCCGGAATTACCTGGGTTGACCGCGACATCGGTCTGGATAAACGGCAGGTAATCACCCGTGTCCCGGCCTTTGGCGGACACGATACCGGCGGTGACAGTGTTGTCGAGCCCGAAGGGCGAGCCGATTGCCATCACCCATTCGCCCACCCGCAGTCGGGTGGGATTGCCGATTGGCAGATGCGGTAAGCCAGTGGCCTCGACCTTGACCAGTGCCACGTCAGTCCGCCGATCCGACCCTACCAGCCGGCCTTTCAGCTCGCGCTTGTCGGTGAACGTCACATAAATATCATCCGCGCCCTCCACCACATGATGGTTGGTGAGCAGATAACCATCGGCGCTGATCACGAAGCCCGACCCCACGCCTCTGGGTACCTCATCGCCTGGGCCTCTACCCCGAGGCTGAGGGCGCTGGTTGGGCGGAAAGAAACGCCGGAAAAATTCGAAGAAGGGATCGCCCTCTTCCATGCCCTCGGGCATTTGAGGCCGCTGCGGCGGGGCAGCGCCCTCCTTGACCCGCTCAGTGGTACGGATATTCACCACCGCCGGGCCAGCCTTTTCCGCAAGGTCGGCGAAGTCCGGCAGCTGCCGGGCCTGGGCAGTGCCGACGCCGGCAACGGGTGCCAGGGACGGCGTTCCGACCGCAGCGAGCCAGGCAATGGAGGCAATGAGGAGAATCTTTTTCATGGAGGCGTCCCGGAGGGGGCTTGAGAGTGTTGATTGTCGCGATATGGGGCAACTGGAACCGGAATCAAGTAGATCTTCGAAGGGGCATTCGTTGCGCGGGTAGGGGCATTACGGCTTCCCACGCTCCAGCCAGAGCAACCAGCGCTGAAGCGCGGCCCACTCTTCAGCCGAGGCATCGGAGGCCGAGATCCTAAGGTCCAGTGGCGTCCCGCTTGCGGATGAGGTGGCCTGCGAATGATCCGGTTCCAGGCGAATCCAGACCGAACGCTCAGCGCGATGCCACTGCGCAGGCAGCATCAGCGTCCCCTTGATGCCGGCGGCAGCGGTGGAAGGCGCATCGTGGAACGCTTGATCAACACGGCCAGGTCGCCAGAAGACTCGCCCCAGGTCGTCAACCTGCATGAACCCGACAGTTGCAAAGGGCCGGCGGCGCAACCCGATCACCAGCACCGCCACGCAAAGAAGCCCGAGCGCAAGGGCCAACGCCGGACGGTCACGCATCAACCAGAGCGCCCAGCCCGATGAGAGGACGGCTACCACGGTTACCGCGCCGCGCTGGCGCGACACGCGAGCGCGATCGTCAACGGTCAGATGAAAGGCAAGACTCAGAGTGGCGTTTCCGCTGTATCGGGCACGCGTAGGCCGCTCAGACCCGCCGAATGACCAATGTGCCGTTGGTGCCGCCGAAACCAAATGAGTTCTTAAGCGCAACGTCGATCCGCATGGAACGAGCCTCGTTCGCGCAGTAGTCGAGGTCACACTCTGGATCGGGGTTTTGCAAATTGATGGTCGGTGGCGAAATCTGGTGATGTACGGCCAGCACGGTGAAGACGGTTTCGATTCCGCCCGCGCCACCGAGTGCGTGTCCGGTCATTGACTTGGTGCTGTTGACGACCAGGGCCCGCGCGGCCGTCTCACCCAACGCAGCCTTGATGGCGTTGGTTTCGTTACGGTCGCCGAGCGGCGTGGAGGTGCCGTGTGCGTTGATGTACTGAATCTGATCGCCCGAAATCCTCGCGTTTCGAAGCGCCGCCTGCATACAGCGGCGGGGTCCGTCCATATCAGGAGCCGTGATGTGATGCGCATCGGCACTCATACCGAAACCAGCGATTTCGGCGTAGATGCGGGCGCCGCGACGGCGTGCGTGTTCGTATTCCTCCAGCACCATGACCCCTGCGCCCTCGCCCAGGACGAAACCGTCGCGGTCGCGGTCCCAAGGCCGGCTGGCCGTCTGCGGATCGTCGTTGCGGGTGGAAAGCGCGCGAGCCGCACAGAAACCGCCCAGGCCGAGCGGCGAGATGGTGGACTCTGCCCCACCCGCCACAATGACATCGGCGTCATCGTGGGCGATCATGCGGGCCGCATCGCCAATGCAATGCAGACCGGTCGTGCATGCGCTCACCACCGCATAGTTGGGCCCGCGCAGCCCGAACATGATCGACAGTTGCCCGGAGATCATGTTGATGATCGATCCCGGCACAAAAAACGGTGAGACCCGACGCACGCCCCGGCTGGTGAGCTCGCCATGGGTGTCTTCAATCATGGGCAACCCGCCAATGCCCGACCCGATCACCACGCCGATCCGGTCTGCGTTGGCTTCGCTTACTTCAATACCGCTATCGCGAAAGGCCTGCGAGCCTGCAGCGATGCCGTAATGAATGAAGGTATCGAAGTGCCTGGCTTCCTTGGGGGACATGTAGGCTGCGACGTCAAAGCCCTTGACCTCACCCGCAATGCGAGTGGGGAAGGTCGACGCGTCGAAGCGTGTAACGGGCCCGATGCCCGAGCGCCCCGCAACGATGCTGTCCCAGGCGCTGGCGATATCATTGCCAACCGGGCTGATGATTCCGAGTCCTGTGACAACGACGCGACGGGTCACGGGCAACCTCCGATACTGGTGAGCGCAACCCCGACGAAGCGGCCGGCTGCGTCGGGGCCGATGACAGCGGCTCTGCTGCCGCCGACGACAACGATCAGGCCTTGCTGGAGGCCTTCGTGACGTAGTCGATGGCCTGCTGAACCGTGGTGATCTTCTCGGCCTCTTCGTCCGGAATTTCGGTTTCGAACTCTTCCTCGAGCGCCATGACGAGTTCGACGGTGTCCAGTGAATCGGCACCCAGATCGTCAACGAATGACGACTCGTTTTTGATGTCGGCCTCGTTCACACCGAGCTGCTCGGCAACGATCTTGCGGACGCGTTGTTCAATATTTTCCATTTAGATACTCCTCGAAAAAGAGGCCGGCTCCGGACAGGCAGGATGCGCGGCGCGATTGTATAGCAGATGCCCCGCCCTACTCCATGTACATGCCGCCGTTCACATGCAGCGTGACGCCGGTGATGTATCCCGCCTCGCGAGAGGCCAAAAAACGTACTGCACTGGCCACATCGTTCGGATCCCCGAACCGCCCCAGTGGAATTTGCTGCTGCAGCACTGCCACCTGATCGGGCGATAGCGCTCGTGTCATGTCGGTGTCGATAAATCCGGGCGCCACGCAGTTGACGGTGATTGACCGGCTGCCAAGTTCGCGCGCCAACGCCCGACTCATTCCGGCTACCCCCGCCTTGGCTGCGGCGTAGTTGGCCTGCCCTGCGTTACCGCTCGAACCGACCACCGACGTGATGTTGATGATACGACCGAAGCGAGCCTTCATCATGGGTCGCATGGCCAGACGGCTCATCCGAAATACCGACCCCAGGTTGGTGTCGAGCACCGCCTGCCAGTCTTCGTCTTTCATGCGCATAGCCAGGCCATCGCGAGTGATCCCGGCGTTGTTGACCAGAATGGCGATGGCACCATGCGCGGCCTGGATGCGATCCAGTAAGGCTTCAGCGGCCTGGGTATTGTTGACGTCGAGCACCGCGCCTTCACCCGACAGTCCCGCTTGCGAAAACGCATCGGTGATGGCGGCAGCGCCCGCCTCTGACGTGGCGGTGCCCACCACCTTGGCACCCGACTTCGCGAGATCAAGGGCAATCGCCCGCCCAATGCCGCGGGAGGCGCCGGTAACCAGAGCAAGCCCTTCAAGCTTCATGCAATATCCCTGAGCGCGATTTCCAATGACGGCGGATCGAACACCGCACTGACTTTGAGCGTTTTATCGATCCGGGACACCAGCCCGGACAACACCTTGCCCGGACCGAACTCGATCACGTGGGTAGCACCATGGGCCTTCAGCGCCAGGACGACATCGACCCAACGGACCGGCCCCCAGGCCTGGCGCACCAGCCCATCGCAGATGCGCGCAGGATCTGATTCGACCGCGGCGTCAATGTTGTTGACGAGCGCAAAGCGAGGCGTCTGTAAGCCCACCGTGCCGAGCGCTACCGCCAGACGATCGCCAGCGGGCTTGAGCAGGGAGGAATGAAACGGAGCCGACACCGCAAGCGGCAGCGCACGTTTGGCACCGAGCACCTTCGCCCGTTCACAGGCGCGATCAACGGCGGACTTGTGGCCCGCGATGACCACCTGCGCGGGAGCGTTGTAATTGGCCGCCTCGACCACCTCGGCGGCGGTGCT
>JAGWXN010000236.1 GCA_018969885.1 Betaproteobacteria bacterium
CTGCGCGCGCAGCGGGCTGGCGGCGAGAACGACGGGCGCGGCGGTGGCCGCGAGGAAATGACGACGATTGGTCATGATGCAGAGTCCTCCGGTGCTGTGTGTTCGAGTGATTGAAACAGGCGCTGCAGGCGATCTCGAAGCGCGTCGAGTTCGGGATTGCCCGACACCCGTCGCGGCCGGGGGGCAGTGACGGCGATGCTTTCTAGCACCCGCGTGGGCTTATTGGAGAGGAGCACGATCCGGTCCGCCAGCACAATCGCCTCCTCGATGTCGTGGGTCACGAAAAGTACCGTGCGGCCGGTGCGTTGCCAGATGCTCTCGATTTCGGCGCGCAGACGTCTGCGGGTGTTGGGGTCCAATGCCGAGAAGGGCTCGTCCATCAGAACGATGGCGGGATCAACCGCGAGCGCGCGGGCGATAGCGACGCGCTGGCGCTCGCCACCCGACAGCATGGACGGATATTTGTGGGCCGCATCGGCAAGCCCCACCATGCTGAGCAACTCGCGCGCCCGGGGCTCACGCCGACGGGCCTCCTCACGACCCATGCGCAGTTCAACCCCCATCAAGACGTTGGCCAGCGCGTTGCGCCAGGGCGCGAGTCGTGGTGACTGAAAGACGAAGGCCACTTCCTGCCAGGCCTGTGACGGAGGCTTACCATCCACCCTGACCGAGCCCGATTGGGCGGCAAGCAGATCACCGATCAACCGCAGTGAGGTGGACTTGCCACACCCCGATGGGCCGAGGAGGCAGACGAATTCGCCGCGCCCCACGGAAAAACTGATGTCGTCGTAGATGGCCTCGCCGCCGAAGGCAAGCCCCACCCGATCGAAGACAATGGAGGGTTCGGTCACGGCCAGTATTTCCAACGGGTACGGCCCGCCGGATCGTTGGCCGCGCGGCTGTGAACATCGAACAACATGGTCTGCATGCCAGCTTCATGCCGCGGCCAGTGCGGCAGGCCCGGATGAGACGGGTCGCCTCGATGGGCAAACGCTGCCCACGCGTCGCGCATCTGGGCAGCCAGTCGCGCCATGGCCTGCGGCTCGCCGCCCGCCAGCATGGGGGCCTGCCAGGCGGGCAGGGTATCGAACATGAAGGGGATCTCGCAGCAGTGGCACGCAGCAAAGCGGTTGTCGGGCGCCGCCCAGTCAAACCGGTACACCCAGGCGGGCCGGCCCAGGGCCGCGAGCCGCTCGGCAAAGCCATGAACGCCTGCGCCAAACGAGGCATCGCCCAGCATCGCGCCCAGGAGGGATACGTTGTCGCTGCCGCGCGCGCGCAGCCGATACTCGGCCATGGCGTCGTCCGCAGCTGCACCAAAGGTGCGGGCGAACACTTCGCGAATCTGCTCGGGGGCGGCGTCGCGAATCTTGTCGTCGGCGCCAAAAAAGGCAGCCATTTCATCGCGGGTATAGCCCACCATCACATCGCGCTCGGCGGCGCCGGCGAGGGCCGCTGACATCAGGTCCTCGCCCAGCAATTTTTCGTCGATCACGGGAATGAATACCGGCGTGGTGGCGGCAAACGAACCCAGGCTGCGCGCCACGCCCAGCTGAGCCTCGTTAATTTTTTGCGCGTCGACCGTTTTCCATTGCGCGGGATCGGTGATGTTGAGTGCCCGGGCCATGGACTCGGAAATCTGAAGCGCTTTGGGCATGGAGCGCAGGATGCGGCCGAAGGGCGCGCTCTGAATGATGGCGCGACGCATGAGCGCGCGGCTCTGCGGTTGCGCGAGCATTGCAAGCACCGACAGTCCGCCCGCCGACTGGCCGGCCACCGTGATGTTGTCAGGGTCGCCGCCGAAGGCCTCGATTTCGCGCGCCACCCAGCTAAGTGCGGCCATCTGATCGTGAAGACCAAGATTGGGCTCGCTCACTCCCGGTATGTGCATGAAGCCGAGCGCACCCAGGCGATAGTTGACCCCGACCACCACCATGTCGCCATGGCGCGCCATGGAGACACCCGAGTACCAGTCGATCGATCCCGCGCCAGTCCAGAAGGCCCCCCCGTGAAGCCAGATCAGTACGGGACGCCGGCGCTTGTCAGCGGCGGGGGTCGCGATGGTCAGCGTGAGGCAATCTTCGCCTTGCTCTCCGGCAAAATCGCCCATCGCAGCACGCAGGCGCGAGGGCGGTTGCGGCGGGATCGGACCGTTGCGGGTCGCGTCGCGCTCGCCAGTCCAGGGTTCCACCGGGGCGGGCATCGCAAAGCGCAGGGCGCCAACCGGCGGCGCCGCGTAGGGAACAGCACGGAACACACTCACGCCGTTTTCGAGACTGCCTCGAAGCAGACCTGCTGACATGCGGGCGGTGGGCGATGCGCTCATTGCGCGACTCCTGATCGGTGAGGTCGCCGCATTCTAGGCGCTTGTGGCGCTTGGATGAAGCCCTGGATAGCGGGTTCCCTGCGCCTGCGCCCGGGTAATACGATGCGGACCGGTAGAATCGGAGATTCCCCTTCGATCGGCTTCCTTTCATGGTCCGTACCCGATTCGCGCCCAGCCCAACCGGGTTTCTTCATATCGGTGGCGCCCGCACTGCACTGTTTGCATGGGCCTATGCCCGGCATTTTGGCGGCACCTTCATTCTCCGCATTGAAGACACCGACCTCGAGCGGTCGACCCCCGAGGCCGTTCAGGCGATTCTCGACGGCATGAAGTGGCTGTCGCTCGATCCTGACGAGGGGCCGTTTTTTCAGACCCAGCGGATGGACCGTTACCGCGAGGTCATCGCGCGCATGCTCGCCGAGGGCACGGCGTATCACTGCTGGAGCTCGCCCGATGAACTCGATGCCATGCGCGAGGCGCAGCGTGCCCGGGGGCTCAAGCCGCGCTATGACGGCCGCTGGCGTCCCGAAAATTCGAAGGGGCGCGCACCTCCCGCCGGGGTGCAGCCCGTGGTGCGTTTTCGGAACCCCGACGGTGGAGCGGTGGTCTGGAATGATCTGGTGAAGGGGCCAATCTCAATCTCGAACGACGAACTCGATGATCTGGTGATTGCGCGCTCGGATGGCACGCCCACCTACAACTTTTGCGTGGTGGTCGATGATCTGGACATGCGGATCACGCATGTGATTCGCGGCGACGATCATGTGAACAACACCCCGCGCCAGATCAATATCCTGAAAGCGTTGGGTGGGGTGCCGCCCAGCTACGGCCATGTCCCCATGATTCATGGTGACGACGGGCAGAAGCTCTCCAAGCGCCATGGCGCGGTGTCGGTCATGCAGTACGACGAGGACGGCTTTCTTCCCGAAGCGGTCATCAATTATCTGGCCCGTCTGGGCTGGAGTCACGGTGATGACGAAATTTTCAGCCGTAGTGATCTGGTGGGCTGGTTCGATGGATCGCATCTGTCCAATTCGCCATCCCAGTTCGATACCGGCAAACTCCGCTGGCTTAATCAGCAGTATCTGAAGCGGGCCGATGACGCCTGGCTGGCCGCTGCGATACGCCCGCGACTCATTCGCGCCGGGGTGCATGCGGTGGCGCTTGCGGGCCACGATGCGCCCGACCTTGCCCAGGTTTGTGCGTTGTTGAAAGACCGGGCTGCCACGCTGAACGAACTCGCTGACAGTGCGCACATGTTCTACGCCGATCCGCATCCGCGCGCGGAAGATCTGGCTTCGCATCTCACCGAAGCGGTGCAACCCGCGCTCGTTACGCTGGCGGGGCTTCTGCGCGAGGCGGCCTGGACCCGCGAGGCCGTGCAGGCGGCGCTCAAACAGGCGCTTGCCGAGCACGCGCTCAAAATGCCGCAGCTGGCGATCCCGGTCCGGCTGCTGGTGTTTGGGTTGTCGCAGACGCCATCGGTCGACGCATGTCTTGCGCTTCTGTCGCGGGAGCGGGTTGTGGAGCGACTGCTCGCACCGCCCAGTCCGCGGGCCTGAGACTCAGGCCCTGCTCGCACCGTCGCGCCGTCTTAACCCCCGTCCAACGATCCGTCAGGGCAAACAGCGATGTCTGGAAACACTTTTGGTCAGTTGTTCCGGGTCACCAACTTTGGCGAGTCGCATGGCCCTGCCATCGGCTGCGTCATTGACGGCTGCCCGCCCGGACTTGCGCTCGCCGAGGCCGATATTCAGGGCGACCTGGATCGCAGGCGCCCAGGCACCTCGCGTCATGTCACTCAGCGGCAGGAGCCTGATCGGGTCGAGATCGTGTCGGGCGTGTACGAAGGGCAGACCACGGGCACGCCGATCATGCTGCTGATCCGCAATGAAGACGCGCGCAGCAAAGACTACTCAAAGATCGCCGAAACCTTCCGCCCGGGTCACGCCGACTACACCTACTGGCACAAATACGGCATTCGCGACCCGCGCGGTGGTGGCCGATCCTCGGCCCGCCTGACCGCGCCCATGGTGGCGGCGGGCGCAGTGGCGAGAAAATGGCTGCATCAACACCATGGCACGCGCGTCTTCGGTTGGATGTCGCAACTGGGTGAAATTCCAATTCCGTTCACCGACGCCACACAGGTTCCGCTGAATCCCTTTTTTGCGCCGGATGCCGCGATCATCGAGCGGCTGGAAGCCTACATGGACAGCCTGCGGCGGGCGGGCGATTCCTGTGGCGCGCGAATCGAAGTCATGGCCGAGTCGGTACCGGTGGGGTGGGGAGAGCCGCTCTACGACAAGCTCGACGCCGATATCGCCTGGGCAATGATGGGCATCAACGCAGTGAAGGGCGTCGAAATCGGGGCGGGCTTCCGGTCGGTGTCGCAACGCGGCAGCGAGCACGGCGACGAACTCACGCCCGCCGGTTTTGTGGGTAATGAGGCGGGCGGCATCCTGGGGGGCATTTCAACTGGCCAACCGATCACGGTCTCGATTGCCATCAAGCCCACGTCCAGCATCCGCGTGCCACGCCGGTCGATCGATAAGGGCGGTGCAGCCACATTGGTCGAGACCACCGGTCGGCATGATCCCTGCGTGGGAATCCGGGCGGTGCCGATCGCCGAGGCGATGCTCGCGCTGGTACTGATGGATCACGCCCTGCGTCACCGTGCCCAAAACGCCGAGGTAAGCGTTGCTACGCCCCGGATTGCCGGGCGGGCACCCGACTGATCCCGGTGGCTTCAGATCCCGGTTCGCGGACCCGTAACGCGGTTCGCGCGCTGTTTCTGACCTACTTTCTGTTTGTAGGCGCGCTCTCGCCCTATCTGACGCTTTATCTCCACGAAGTGGGTCTGGGTGTGGCCGCCATTGGCCTGGTGATGTCGCTGTCACCGGCCTCGCGCATCGTGGGCCCGCTCGCC
>JAGWXN010000237.1 GCA_018969885.1 Betaproteobacteria bacterium
GTCGGCGCTGCCCGTCGCAACTCGAGAGGGCTTTCGCTTTCTGCATGTGTCCACGGATGAGGTCTATGGCACGCTGGGCCCCACCGACCCCGCCTTCAGCGAAACCACGCCCTACGCACCCAACAGCCCGTATGCCGCATCGAAGGCCGCCTCCGACCATCTGGTTCGCGCCTGGCACCATACCTATGGGCTGCCCGTGCTCACTACCAACTGCTCCAATAACTACGGCCCCTACCAGTTCCCGGAAAAGTTGATTCCGCTCATGATCGTGAACGCTCTCGCGGGCAAGCCCCTGCCGGTCTACGGCGATGGCATGCAGATTCGCGATTGGCTCTACGTGGGCGATCACTGCAGCGCGGTACGCCGCGTGCTCGAGGCGGGCCGACTCGGTGAGACCTACAACATCGGTGGCCATAACGAAAAGGCCAACATCGAGATCGTGCGCACGGTGTGTGCGCTTCTCGATGCGCGTCGGCCCGACCCGGCGGGCCCGCGCAGCCGCCTCATCACCTATGTCACCGATCGTCCTGGCCATGATCGCCGCTACGCCATCAACGCGAATAAGATCGAGCGCGAACTGGGCTGGCGTCCGGCTGAAACCTTCGATTCGGGTATCGCCCGCACCATCGACTGGTATCTCGCCCATCCCGAATGGATCGCGGGTGTACAGAGCGGTGCTTACCGCGAGTGGATCGATACCCAGTACGGCAGCCGAAAAAGCGCCTGACCCTTCCCCAACAATTTATCGTCCATGCCGATCAAACCTCCACGCGCTACCACCCGCCGCCGCGGCATCATCCTCGCCGGTGGTTCGGGCACCCGGCTCCACCCGCTCACGCTTGCAGTCTCAAAACAGCTGATGCCGGTGTATGACAAGCCCATGGTGTATTACCCGCTTTCGGTACTGATGCTGGCGGGCATCAGGGAAATCCTGGTGATTTCCACCCCCCATGATCTGCCCGGCTTCAAGCGGCTGCTGGGTGATGGATCAGCCTGGGGCCTGTCACTCTCCTACGCCGAGCAGCCAAGCCCAGACGGGTTGGCCCAAGCTTTTCATATCGGGGCAGATTTCGTGGGCGACGGACCGTCTGCGCTGGTGCTGGGTGACAACCTTTTTCATGGCCACGACCTGATGCGTCGTCTGGCAGCCGCCGATGTGCAGACAGCAGGCGCCACCGTCTTCGCCTATCCCGTCACCGATCCCGAGCGTTATGGCGTGGTCGAATTTGACGAGGCCGGCCATGCGATTTCAATCGAAGAAAAACCTTCAAAGCCCCGCAGCCGCTACGCGGTCACCGGCCTGTATTTTTATGACCAACAGGTGGTCGACATTGCGCGCGATCTCAAACCATCGGCACGCGGCGAACTCGAAATCACCGATCTGAACCGCATCTATCTCGAACGCGGCCAGCTCGATGTGCAGGTGCTGGGCCGCGGCGATGCCTGGCTAGACACCGGCACGCATGATTCGCTGATTGAAGCAGCGCAGTTCATCCAGACCCTCGAAAAACGTCAGGGCCTCAAGGTCGCCTGCCCCGAGGAAATTGCCTGGCGACAGGGCTGGATCGACGATGCGGCGCTGCGCGCGCTTGCCCGGCCGCTCGCAAAGAGCGGCTATGGTGCTTACCTCGAGCGACTGCTCGAGCATCAGGTGTTCTGAAAGCGGCCCATGACCATCACCCCCAGCCCGCTGCTGCCCGAAGTCCTGATCGTTGAGCCCAAAGTATTTGGCGACGCGCGAGGGTTCTTTTTTGAAAGCTTCAATGCGCGCGTGTTCCAGGAACGAACCGGACTCGCCCCGCAGTTCGTGCAGGATAACCACTCGCGCTCATCGCGTGGCGTGCTGCGCGGGCTTCACTATCAGATCCGTCAGCCCCAGGGCAAACTGGTGCGCGTGGTGCGGGGGCGGGTGTTTGACGTCGCTGTTGATCTGCGACGTTCATCGCCGAGCTTTGGCCAATGGGCAGGCTGGGAGCTGAGTGAAGAGAACCAGCGACAGATCTGGATCCCGCCGGGATTCGGACACGGCTTTGTTGTGCTGTCCGAGTCGGCGGACTTTCTTTACAAGACCACCGACTACTACGCGCCCGAGCACGAGCGGTGCCTGCTATGGAACGATCCGTCGGTCGGTGTGCAGTGGCCAACCGAGGGGCTCTCGCTCACGCTTTCCGACAAAGACCGGCGTGGGCTGCCCCTTGCACACTGCGAATGTTTTGACTGACCGCGCCGTGAGTGCCCCAGTCCTCCGGCTCCTCCTTCTAGGCGCCACCGGACAGGTGGGCTGGGAGCTGGCCCGAAGCCTGCAGCCGCTCGGTGAGGTGGTGCTACCCGACCGGCGTAGTGCCGATTTCAGCCGTCCCGATTCGCTCGCTTCATGCGTGGCAAGCGAAGCCCCCGATGTGATCGTCAATGCTGCGGCTTACACCGCGGTCGACCAGGCCGAGCAGGAAGAGGCGCTCGCGCTTCGGATCAATGGCGAGGCAACGGGCGTGCTCGCACAGGCTGCGAGCAGCCGTGGCGCGCTCTTCATCCACTATTCCACCGACTATGTGTTTGCCGGCACGGGCGAACGCGCCTGGCAGCCCAGCGATCCAGTCGACCCGCAGAACGCCTACGGCCGTACCAAGCTCGCCGGTGAACAGGCCATCGCTGCGAGCGGCAGTGATTGGCTGGTGTTTCGTACCAGCTGGGTCTACGCCGCACGCGGCCGGAACTTCGTCCGCACCATGCTCAAACTCGGTACGGATCGAGAGCGGCTACGCGTGGTGGCCGACCAGATCGGCGCCCCCACCTCGGCGCGACTGATCGCAGACGCCACCGCACACGCGCTCGCGGTCGCGCTCGTTGAACGACGCGAAGGCCGCTTTCAGAGTGCCGTCCATCATCTTTGCGCAGCTGGGCACACCAGCTGGCACGGCTTTGCCGAGGCGCTCTTTGAGCGCTGGCGCGTGCTGTCGCCCGGAGCACCACTCGCGCTCCAGAGCCTGGAGGCGATCGCCTCGAGCGAGTATCCAACACCCGCGCAACGTCCTCTCAACTCGCGGCTGGATTGCACCGCTTTCGAGCGTCGTTTCGGCTTGAAGCTTCCCCCCTGGCAAAGGGGGCTGGAGATGGTGTTGCAGGAACTTGCCGCCATCAGCGGCCGTTAAAGACCGGCGGCCGTTTCTCGGCAAACGCGCGAGCGGCATCCGCATGGTCTTCGGTGACCATGCAGCAGGCCTGATGCAGGGCCTCGGCCTCGATCGTGGGCGCAAACGCGGCCGCGGCAGCAAGACTTGTGATCTGTTTGATGTGGCCATAGGCAATCGTGGGGCCGGCAGCCAGCTCGGCCACGCGGGCGCTCGCCTTGGCAGCAAACTCCTCGGCTGAAAAAACCTGAGTCAGCAGGCCCATTGCGAGCGCCTCGTGCGCGTTGAGAACAGGTGCGAACATCATGAGTTCGCGCGCCCGCGCCACACCCAGCATGCGTGTAAGCAGCCAGTTGACCCCAAAGTCGCCGGCGAGCCCCACCCGGCTGAAGGCGGTCGTGAGCTTCACATCACTTGATGCGAACCTGAAATCACAGGCCAGCGCAAGGCCCAGCCCGGCGCCCGCCACCGCGCCGGGAATCACCGCAACGGTGGGCTTGGCCATCTCGTGTAACAGCCGCACCGATTCGGCACGGTCGCGGAGCTGGTTGGCGCGTTGCTCTACCGACAAGCCGGCATCGCGTCCGGCTGCCATGGCCTTGACGTCGCCCCCCGCGCAAAAGGCACCGCCGCTGCCGGTCAGCACCACCACGCGAATCGTAGGATCGAGTGCCGCCGCGCGAAGCGCTTCGCACAGCTGCGTTGACATCGGTAGCGTGATGGCGTTGCGCGATCCGGGATTGTCCAGGGTGAGCGTCATGACCGCACCCTGAGTCTCACGAAGAACCTGTCCTGTCATGACCACTCTCCTTCCGGCCGCGGCAAGCGGCGCCCTCAATCGACAATGAATAGACGTGCGCCGGTATCGGTAAACGAGCGATGCGGCTCGGCCCCGTCGGCCACCTGATAGCTCATACCAGGCGTCAGAACATACCGCCGTCCGTCAGCGAGTTCGGTATGCAGCTCGCCCTCCAGGCAAAGGAGAATATGACCCTTGGAGCACCAGTGGTCGGCGAGGTAGCCCGGAGAGTACTCGACCATGCGTACCCGGATCGTGCCGAACTGCCGGGTACGCCAGAGCGCGCGACCGCGCTCGCCGGGGTGCTCCACCGGCGCGATCGTGGACCAGTCGGTGGTGCCGAAGGCAATGTCACTGATCTGCATGCACTGAACTTTCTCGAGACAGCGGGTTCGCCGGGGGCGGTGCGTTTGCTAGGCTCGCGGGAGCCGTCGTTTCCTGAAACTTGCCAAGCATAACCGACCTCCGTGAGCATCGAACCCTGGTACTGGATGGCCTTTACCGTGGCTGCAGCGGCCGCGCAAAGCGCGCGGAACGCCATGCAGCGCGAACTCACTTCGGTGCTCGGCACGGTAGGCGCGACCCAGGTCCGGTTTCTTTACGGTCTGCCGTTTGGCATTCTGTTTCTCGGAATCGCAATCACCGTCACCGGCGATTCAATCCCCACCTTTCAAGCGGCCTCCATTGCCTGGACGGCGGCCGGTGCGCTCGCCCAGGTGGTTGCCACCGCGTTGATGCTGGCCGCGATGAAAGAGCGATCGTTTGTGGTCACCACCGCGCTCGTCAAGGCGGAGCCGGTCTGGGTCGCCATTCTGGGGTTTGCGCTACTGGGCGAAACCTTTGGCTGGCCATTGCTCGCAGGCATTGCGCTCGCCACTGCCGGCGTGCTTTGGCTGTCCTGGCCCGCGGCGGGCGCGGGTTGGTCGCTGCGGCCGATTGCGCTGGGACTCGCCTCTGCTGCGGTATTCGCCGCCTCGGCCATTGCCTTTCGCGCCGCGATGCTGTCGATCGACAGCGGCGAAGCGTTTTTTGTGAAGGCGACCGCCGTGATGGTGCTGAGCCTCGCGATGCAGGCGGTCACCCTGGTGGCCTGGATGCTGATCGCCAATCGCGCGCTGCTGATCGAGGTGCTCAAAGTCTGGCGGCCGTCGCTTGCCACCGGCCTCCTTGCCGCCACCGGTTCGCAGTGCTGGTTTCTGGCCTTCGCGATCGAAACCCCCGCCAAGATCCGCACGCTCGGATTGATCGAAATCGTGTTCGCGCAAATTATTTCCCGGCGAATCTTCAGCCAGCAGCAGAACC
>JAGWXN010000238.1 GCA_018969885.1 Betaproteobacteria bacterium
GGTAGCGATGATAGCGTTAAGCGGGGCCAATACCGGAACGGCCCGAAGCGGCGTCGCGATTGACACCCGTCTTGTGCCGCATCTAGTCTCGTCTCGTTTGATTCAAGAGGGCATCGTATGAACCGCAGACACCTGATCCAGACCCTACCGCTACTCGCGCTGCCCGGCGCGCTCACTGCCCAGCCTGCGTGGCCAGATCGACCGGTTCGGCTGGTCGTGCCGTATCCGCCGGGTGCCTCCACCGACGCTCTGGGGCGCATGGTTGCGCAGAGGGTATCGGCCGCGATCGGTCAGCCGGTTGTGGTTGAAAACCGCGCGGGTGCAAGCGGCATCATTGGCACCGAACATGTGGCCCGCGCCGCCCCTGACGGCTACACTTTTTTGCTAGGCACCGACTCCACGCATGCCTCCAGCACGCACATGACTGCGACGCCGAGCTATCACCCGATTCGCGACTTCACGCCGCTCACGCTTGCGGCTGCCAATCCGATCGTGCTGGTCACCCACCCTGGTGTCCCGGCACGCACACTACCTGAGTTGGTTGAATGGCTACGCCGGAATCCGGACAAGGGCGGGTTTGGCAGCTCGGGAGCCGGGTCGCCCCATCACCTGTCAGGCGAATTGCTGCGCGAGCGCTCGGGGGCGTCCTTTGTACACGTTCCCTACAAGGGCGGCGCGCCGGCGATTGCGGACCTGATTGGTGGGCAGATCTCCATGGTGTTCGCAAGCGCGATCACCATTCTTCCGCATGTGCAGTCTGGTCGGCTTCGCGCCATTGCGGTGACCAGCGCCGCGCGCTATCCAGGCCTGCCGGATGTCGCGACGATTGCGGAAACATATGCTGGATTCGAGATGAGTTCATGGCTCGCGTTTTTCGCTCCTGCAAATCTGCCAGTTCCTATACAGACGAGGTTGAGCAGCGAGATTCGTCGTGCAATCTCAGACCAGGAAAGTCGAGACAAACTGGCAGCGGGAGGGCTCATTGTGGTGGCCAGCGATCCGGCTGAACTGGCCAGTGTGGTCGAACGCGAGTTTTCTGCCCGCGGGCGCCTGATTCGCGACGCTGGGCTGCGCGGGTCATGATCGTGCTGATCGCATAGCATCATTCATCCAACATCTCTCGTGAGCGTGAGGAGTCAGGCTTTGATGAGCGCTCGACTGCGGTGATGCAGTTCAATTGACAGCCGCGTGCGCCAGCGATTTAATACGCGCTCATTTTTTTTCCGCGTCGGCACGCAGCTTTTCTGCGGCCGGCGTTTTTTATCGTGTGACAAGGGGACCATAGTGAACAAGAACGAACTGATCGAGCACATCGCAAAACAAGCCGACATCTCCAAAGCAGCGGCAGGCCGCTCGCTCGATGCGCTGATCGGTGCGGTCCGTACCACGCTCAAGAAGGGCGGTACCGTGACCCTGGTGGGATTCGGCACGTTTGCAGTGGGTAAGCGTGCTGCGCGCACCGGGCGGAATCCGCGAACCGGCGCCGCCATCAAGATCAAGAAGGCCAATGTGCCGAAGTTTCGTCCTGGCAAAGCCCTCAAAGACGCGATCAACTGAACAGGATCAAATCTCGAGAGCGCGTGGGTACGATTCGGTTTGCGGTGCTCTTATCTTTTCCCTATAATCTCGGTTTTGCTCGACCGGGTGCTTAGCTCAGTTGGTAGAGCGGCGCCCTTACAAGGCGTAGGTCGGGAGTTCGAGCCTCTCAGCACCCACCAGGTCTTGACGTTTTGCGGTTGAGTCAGGATGTTGTCTGCGGGCGAAGTGGTTCGCCGGGTCGTCTTGCAGACACTGTAAGCAGTACCAGGAGTGGTAGTTCAGTCGGTTAGAATACCGGCCTGTCACGCCGGGGGTCGCGGGTTCGAGTCCCGTCCACTCCGCCAAGTCCCGAGGGCGAACGAAAGTTCGCCCTCTTTTTTTGCCTTACATTCTTGTCGCCACCGGCGATCGGACGAAACCATGTTCGATTCGGTTCGCAAGCATCAGCGAATTCTGCTATTCATCATTGTCGTTCTGATCTTCCCTGCGTTCGCCTTCTTTGGCATCCAGGGCTATGACCGGATGTTCTCCGATGGCGACAACCTGGCGCGAGTCGACGGTGAGCCTGTCACGCGCTCGGAGTTCGAGCAGGCGCAGCGCGAGCAGTTCGACCGCATCCGGCAGATGTTTGGTGCTGCGGTGGATCCTCAGATGTTCGATACGCCCGCTGCGCGGCGCGATATCCTCGAGGGTCTGATCGATCAGCGCGTTCTCGCCGTGCATGCGCGCGATCGCAAAATCGTCGTAAGCGACGATAGATTGCGTGAAGCGATTCTTGCCTTGCCAGGACTCACGCGCCCTGATGGCAGCTTCGACATCGAGCGTTACCGAGCTTATGTGAACGCTCGGGGTCGGAGCGAGCCTTATTTTGAATCGGAGCTGCGCCGAGATGTGGCCATGCGGGAAATTCCCGACGCCTTGTCCCAATCGGCCATTGTCCCGCTAGCACTCCTCAAACGGCTTGCGACGCTGTTGTCTGAGGTTCGCGAAGTGGCCGAGCTTGGGTTCAAGCCTGCAGACTTCGCAGGCAAGGTGCAGCCCGACGATGCACAGCTGCGAAAGTTCTACGACGATCAACCGGCGGCCTTTCAGATGCCTGAGACCGCTACGGTGCAATACGTCGTGCTCGATGCGGACGCGCTCGCCTCTCGCATCAGCATCCCCGAGGCAGATGTCGCGGCCTTTTACGAACAGAATCGGAAGCGCTACAGCTTGCCTGAGGAGCGGCGTGCTCGGCATATTTTGCTGCGCCTGTCGCCCGATGCATCCAAGGCAGATCGTGACGCCGCGCAGGCGCGTGCTGCTGACCTGCTCGCTCGCTTGAAGAAGGGCGCGAAATTTGAGGATCTCGCCCGTGCGGAGTCTCAGGACCCGGGCTCTGCGCGACAGGGCGGCGACCTCGATTTCTTCACCCGCGAGATGATGACATCGGCCTTCGCCGACGCTGCCTTCACCGCCGCGAAGGGCGCGGTAATTGGTCCCGTGGAAACCGAGTTTGGCTTACACCTCATCGAGGTCACTGACATTCGCCCCTCACGGGGCCGCACCCTTGCTGAGGCAAGAGACGAAATTCTTGCTGAAGTTCGGCGCACGCAGGCTTCGCGCAAGCTCGCCGAAGACGCCGATGCCTTCGGCAACCTCGTCTACGAGCAGCCTGACACCCTCCAACCTGCCGCTGAGCGCTTCGGACTCAAGCTCGAACAAGCGGTTGGTGTCGGTCGCAGCGGTCTGGCGACGTTGCCGCGTGAGCATCCACTCAATCATCCGCGATTGCTCGCGGCACTCTTCGCCCGCGATTCGATCGCTTCGCGGCGCAATACCGAAGCGGTCGATGCTGGCGGGGGCCGAATCATCGCTGCACGCATTGTTGATCATCAACCAGTGCGACAGAAGCCCTTCGAAGAAGTACGCGATGACGTCCGTCAGGCCATTGTTCGAGATGAATCCAAGAAGCTTGCAGTTCGGGCTGGCGAGGAGCGGCTGAAAGCGTTGCGCGAGGGCGCAGGGCGCGAAGGATTTTCCGCCGTGCAGGAGTTGACCCGCACCACGCAAGGGCCCGTGCCCGCGCCCGCCATGGATGCAATTTTCAAGGCTGGGGTCGCGAAGCTGCCCTCGGTGGTTGGCGTCGATCTCGGTGAGCAGGGATACGCGATTTACGAAATCCGCAAGGTGACGCAGGCGAGTGCCGAGGCGGTTGAAAAGCGCGCCGCCGAGCTGCGGGCGCAGCTCGAGCAGCTGACCGCTCAACAGGACGTCGCAGATTTCCTTGAGGCGCGAAAAGCACGCGCCGACATCACACGCTCACTGTCACGACTCGGTGGTAGTGCCGGTCAGCAGTAAGGTTGCTACCTCGTCGATCGCGGCGGCATGGGTCGGGTCTAGCCTGAACAGCCGTGCCTCATTTAAGCGCGTGAAGTTGCGGTTCATTGAACGGTCGTAGGTTGGGTCGTAGTGTTCATCCAGCAGACACTGCACTAATTCTTTGAACCGGCCAGCATTGAGCAGGGCGCGCCACGCTTCAATGGTGTCGCGTCCATGGACCTCGGTGAGTCGATTCAGTTGTGCGTCGAGGGAGTCGGGCTGCTCGATGAAATGGCTGTACTGGTCGATCAGCAGTTGGCTGCGTTGGTCGAGCTCTGCCTCCAGCACAGCGCAAGTCGCCTGTCTGATCGCAACCGTCAGCGTCTCAGGCAAATGACACGTGCCGATACGACGGCTTTCCGACTCAACAAACACGGGTTGTTTAGGGTCGAATTTCGACAGCTTTTCCCATAGCAGGGTTTCGAACTGACGCTGGCCAGGCTGTGGTTCGCCAGGCATTCGCCCCAGCACTGATCCGCGATGACGCGCGACCGCCTCCAGATCGAGTACCTGCGCGCCCCGCGCAGCGAGCGCATTCAGGAGCAGGCTTTTGCCGCAACCGGTTCTTCCGGCGATGACGTGGAATTGAAGTGTGGGAGGGAGTCTCTCGAGATCGTCGATCACGCGGTGCCGGAATGCCTTATATCCACCCTCAAGAAGGCTCACCCGCCAACCGATCCGGGACAGAACAGTTGCAAGCGCACCGGAGCGGTTTCCCCCACGCCAGCAGTAAATCAAGGGACGCCATTCCCGCGGCCGGTCGGCGAGTTGGTTCTCAAGCAGATGGGCGATATTACGGGCCACCATGGCCGCGCCGACCCGCTTTGCAATAAACCCCGACTCGTTGCGATAAAGCGTGCCGACCTCTGCGCGCTCGGCATCACTGAGGACCGGAGCGCTGATCGCACGCGGGAGTCGGTCTTGCGAGAACTCGCCGGGGCTACGCGCGTCGAGGATGTCGTCAAACTCGTGGATCCGGGACAGCGCCTCGTCCACCGTAAGGATGTCAGGCGCTTTCATCGTGCAAACCCCTTACAATCGGCTACATGAAAGTCTTTGATCTCTGTTGCGAGGCCGACCACCGTTTCGAAGGCTGGTTTGCTTCGGAAGCCGAATACGAACGGCAAATCGCCGAGTCGCTCGTGGAGTGTCCGTTTTGCAGCAGCCGCTCGCTTCGCAAAATGCTCTCCGCGCCGCGTCTGAATCTGTCTCACAGCCAGGCTGAGCGCACGGCGGCCGACCCCGCAGCGCATTCGTCGCAAATGGCCCGCGAACAGATCCAGGCGATGTGGATGCACATGGCGCTCCG